>JAYTNC010000031.1:0-32267 GCA_043748515.1 Gemmatimonadota bacterium
GTGCAGGACTCGGCGAGCGCTTCGTCACGGAGCGCGAGGAATCCGCCCATGTTGGCGAGCGCGTCCTTCTTGGCGCTCATCACCGCGCCGTCGGCGAGCGCGAACATCCGCTGCGCGATCTCGCGATACGTGACGTGCTCCATTCCGGGTTCGCGGTGCTTCACGAACCAGCTGTTCTCGGCGATGCGGCAGCAGTCGAGCAGGAAGCGCACGCCGTGGCGCTTGCAGATGCCCGAGACCTCCGTGACGTTGGCGAGGCTCACGGGCTGTCCGCCACCGGAGTTGTTCGTGACGGTGAGGATCACCGCGCTCACGGCGTTGCCGTGCTCGCCGAGCAGCCGCTCGAGCGCGACGACATCCATGTTGCCCTTGAACGGATGCTCGAACGCCGGATCGAGGCCTTCGGGGATCGGGATGTCGATCGCGGTCGCGCCGGAGAACTCGATGTTGGCGCGCGTGGTGTCGAAGTGCGTGTTCGCGATGAACACCTTGCCTAGTCCGCCGATGGTGCCGTAGATGATGCGTTCGGCGGCGCGTCCCTGGTGCGTGGGAAGCACGAAGGCCATGCCGGTCAGGTCGTGCACCGCGCGCTCCATCCGTTTCCATGAGCGCGAGCCCGCGTACGCTTCGTCGCCGACCATGACGCCGGCCCATTGCTCGACGCTCATCGCCGACGTGCCGCTGTCGGTGAGGAGGTCGATGATGACCTGGTCGGAGTCGAGGAGGAATGGATTGTAGTGCGCGGCCGCGAGCGCGGCGATGCGCTGGGCCTCGGTGGTCAGGCGGATCCGTTCGACGCTCTTGATCCGGAACGGTTCGATGATGGTGCGGTGGCGCATGCGAGGCTCCCGGAATGATGTCGAACGGTAGGGCACCCGCACCGAGGCGGCTGTCAGGGCTTCGGTCGCCCGGTGTCGGGGAATCGCCTATGACGTGCAGATAAGATGCGCGATAACGTATCGCCTGCCGTTCCCGAGCGCCGTTCGTTCCCAGCCAGCGAGGTCCCATGGCCGTTGCCCGCCTGCCTCTTGTCGTCACGCATCCCGCCTGGCGAACTGCACAGGTCGTCGGCCTGCTGCTCACCGTCGCGCTGTTGCTCGCGTTCGTGGTCGCGCCCGATCCGTCGTTGCACCTGCTGTGGAACATGGTCATCCCGCTGTTGCCGGCGGTCTTCCTCGTGAACCCGATGCTGTGGCGGAACGTCTGTCCGCTCGCGACGCTGAACGACCTCGGCGGTCGTCGCCTCGCAGCACCCACGCTGGGGACCGCGCAACTCCCGGCCGCGTGGGCGATCGGCATCGTCCTGCTCTTGCTCATGGTCCCCGCCCGTCGATTCCTCTTCAACGCGCATGGCGTCCCGATGGCGGTGACCGTCGCGGCGGTGGCGGTGCTCGCGCTGGCCTCGGGCTTCGTGGTGTCGCGGCGCGCCGGCTTCTGCAATTCGATCTGCCCGGTCCTGCCCGTCGAGAAGCTCTACGGCCAGGCGCCCTTGGTCGAGCTTGGAAGCGCCCGATGTGCCGACTGCAACCGGTGCGCGCCGCTCGGCTGCCCCGACATCGCGGGACGCAAGAGTGCGGTGCAGAGCGTCGCCGGAGTGGGTGGAGCGCGGTGGCTCCTCTCGCCCTTCGGCCTGTTCGCGGCGGCATTCCCGGGATTCGTCATCGGCTATTTCACGACCGTGGACGGTCCGGTCGCGAGCGCGCTCTCTGTCTATGGACACATCGCAGTGTGGAGCGCGGCGAGCGCCGCCGTCGCGATCGCGCTGATCGTGGCGACAGGCGCGCGGAGCACCGCCGCGCTCTTCGTGCTCGGTGGGTCGTCGATCACCGCCTACTATTGGTTCGCGGCGCCGCGGTTGGTGGAGGCGTACGGTGGCGGACCGGTCCTCGAGCAGGCGTTTCGCGTGATCGCCCTGCTGGGAATCGCGGTCTGGGCCGTCCGCGGCTGGCGGAAGGTCGGCGGCTCGGCCGCTGCCGGCGTGTGATCGTGGCCTCCCCCAGCGGTGGAGAGGTCCTCGCGCGAATGCTGCAAGCCGAAGGCGTGGAGAAGGTCTTCGGCATCATCGACGGCACCTACTTCGGCTTCTACTCCAGCCTGCATCGCCTCGGCATCGAGATCGTGACGCCGCGGCACGAGACCACGGCAGCGCACATGGCGGGCGCGTATGCGCGGCTCACCGGGCGGCTCGGCGTCTGCATGGCGAGCAACGGCCCCGGGGTCGCGAACTTGCTGCCGGGGTTGGTGGTCGAGCAGGGCGAAGGGAATCGCGTGCTCGCGATCACGAGCGCGCGCCGACCAGGCATCATGTATCCCGACCGCGGCGGCGCCTACCAGTGCTTCGACCAGTCGGGCGTGATCGGGAAGATCGCCAAATGGAGCGCGGCGGTGTCGTCGGCCGATCGGCTGCCGGAGCTCGCGCGGAAGGCGCTGCGCAAGAGCTTCGAAGGACGCCCCGGTGTGGTCCACCTCGACGTGCCCGAGACGATCATGAACGGCAAGCTCGCCACCGCGCCGGCGATCCTCGCGCCGGCGCGCTACCGGCCGCAGGCGCCGCTCGAGCCGACTGCCGTCGATGTCGAGGCGGCCGCCGCGCTTCTGCGCGACGTCGCGGCCCCGATGATCCACGCGGGCAGCGGCGTGATCCACGCTGGCGCCTTCGCCGCGCTCGCGAGCGTGGCCGAGTCGTTGCAGGCACCGGTCACCACGAGCTGGGCGGCGCGCGGCGTGCTCAGCGAAGCGTCGCCGCTCGCGATCCCCATGCCGCACGTCGAACTCAACCACAAGGTCCGCAACGACGCCGATGCGGTGCTGATCCTCGGGTCGCGCGTGGGCGAGACCGACTGGTGGGGACGGCCGCCGTACTGGCGCGACCCCTCGGAGCAACGGACCGTGCAGGTGGACATCGACGTTGCGATGATCGGCCTGAACAAGCCGGCCGACCTCGGCATCGTCGCAGACGCGCGGCGATTCCTCGAACTGCTCGCGGCCGAACTCGCGCGCGTACCCGTCCCGGCAGCGAAGCTCGAAGCGCGACGCGCACGCGTCGCGGGGTACGGCCGGCGCATCGCTGCCGATCGCGCGCAATGGGACAGGGCGCTCGCCGACGATGCGGTGCCGATGCATCCGGCGCACATCGCTTCCACCTGTCGCGCACTCTTCCCGCCGCAGACCGTGCTCGTCGCCGACGGCGGCAACGCGGCGATCTGGACGATGTTCCATCACCGCATGGACGTGCCCAACACGCTGCTCTCGACCTTCAAGTTCGGCATGCTCGGCGCGGGTCCGGGGCAGGCGATCGGCGCCGCCGTCGCGCGGCCCGGGCAGCCGGTGTGCTGCATCATCGGCGACGGGGCGATGGGCTTCCATCCGCAGGAGGTCGAGACCGCGGTGCGCGTCGGCGCGCGCGTGGTGTTCATCGTGATGGTCGACCGGCAGTGGGGCATGGTGAAGATGAACCAGCAGTTCATGCTGCGGCCCATCAAGACCATGCTCTTCAAGCACCTCGATCCCGATGAGACGATCAAGGCCGATCTCGGCGAGATCAAGTGGGACGATCTCGCGCGCAGCATGGGCGCGCATGGCGAGCGCGTCTCGGACGCGGCAGCGTTGCGCCCGGCGATCGAACGCGCGCTCGGCTCGGGGCGCTGCGCGGTCGTGCATGTGGATGTGGACCCGGTGAAACACATGTGGGCGCCGGGACTGCTGCACTTCAAGAAGATGCATGAGGAGCCGGCGGGGCGCTGATCGCGCGCGCCTGAGGCCGAGCGACTCGACCTGCGTGACTCAGTCCGCGCGCACGGGCAGCGCGCGACGGCTGCTCGCGATGACGCCACCGCCGAGCACGACGACGTCGTCGTAGAACACGACCGACTGGCCCGGCGCGATCGCGTGCACGGGCGTGTCGAGGAGCACCTCGACCTCGCCGGCATCGCAGCGCAACAGCGTGCCCGGCACGCGCGCCGCGCGGTGACGGATGCGGACCTGCATCGTCGAGCCGGGCGCCGGGGCGTCGGGCACGAGCCAGTTCACCTCGCGCGCGACGAGCCCGCGCCCGAGGAGTGCCTCGCGCGGACCGATCACGACCGCACGGTCCTCGGGCCGGAGTGCGATGACGAAGAGCGGTTCGTTCGATCCGCCGGGAAGGCCGCGGCGCTGGCCGACGGTGTAGCGCGCGAAGCCGTCGTGCGTGCCCACCACGGTGCCGTCGAGCGTCACGATCGGTCCCGGTGCGAGCGCCGGCGCGTCGGCGGGGAGTTCGCGCTCGAGCACTTTGACATAGTCGCCGTCGGGGACGAAGCAGATCTCCTGGCTCTCGGGCTTCTCGGCCGTGATGAGCCCGAGTTCGCGCGCCATCGCGCGCGTCGCGTCCTTCGTCATCGAGCCCACCGGCAGGATCATCCGCGAAAGGACCGCGCGATCGATGCCCCAGAGGAAGTAGGTCTGGTCCTTCGCGTCGTCCTCGCCGCGCAGCAGCCGGCCGTCGGCGATGCGCGCGTAGTGTCCTGTCGCGATGAACGGCGCGTCGATCGCGTCGGCCTTCTCGAGGAGGTCGCGGAACTTGGTGAAGGTGTTGCAACGCACGCAGGGGATCGGCGTGCGCCCCGCCGCGTACTCGGCGACGAAGTCGGCGACGACGTCGCGGCCGAAGCGGTCCTGCAGGTTGAGCACGTAGTGCGGGATCCCGAGGTGCTCGGCCACGCGACGCGCGTCGTTCACGCTCTCGAGCGAACAGCAGGGCCGGTCGGGGACCTCACCACCGTCGTGGAAGAGCTTCATGGTCACGCCGACGACGTCGTAGCCGGCGCGCACGAGCAGCCCTGCGGCGACCGAGGAGTCGACGCCGCCTGACATCGCGACGAGCACGCGCGGTCGGCTCGCGGCCGGCAGCGAGGCGGGCAGCGTCGCGGGCAGCGTCGCGGGCAGCGCGACGTCGAGGCGGCAGGTGTCGTCGGTCATCGAGACGGGCGCGTCAGGCGACGCCGGTGAGCCCGCGCGCCTTCTGGATCAGGGCGGGGAAGAGCTCGGCGACGCGATCGATGTCGGCGGGCGTGCTGAGGGAGCCGAGGCTCATGCGGATCGCCGCGCTCGCGAGGTCTGAGCGCACGCCCATCGCAGCGAGCACGTGCGACGGGGTGACGCTCCCGCTCTGGCAGGCGGAGCCGCTCGAGGCGGCGACGCCTTGGAGGTCGAGCGCCATGAGCAACGACTCGGCGTCGGTGCCGGGGACCGAGATGCTCAGGATGTGCGGCGCGCGCTTCGCGCCGGCGCCGTGCACCATCGCATCGGGAACGCGCGCGAGCAGCGCCGCTTCGAGTCGGTCACGCATCTGCTCGAGTGCGGTCCAATGTGATTCGCGCTCTTCGAGCGCGAGCTCCATCGCGCGCGCGAGTCCGACCGCGGCCGCGACGTTCTCGGTGCCCGGGCGACGCCCGCGATCCTGCGTGCCGCCGAAGAAGAGCGGCTCGAGCGGCGTCCCTCGGCGGATGTAGCACGCGCCGATGCCCTTGGGCGCGCCGAACTTGTGGCCGCTCACCGCGAGGAAGTCGAACGGGACCTTCCGCGCGTCGATCTCCACCTTGCCGAACGCCTGCACGGCATCGGTGTGGAAGAGGCCGCCGGCCGCCTTGGTGAGCTGCGCGAGCTCGTCGATCGGCTGGATGACGCCGGTCTCGTTGTTGACCCACATCACCGAGGTGATGGCGAGGCGGCCGGCGCCGATCTGTGCACGGGCGTCGTCCATCGAGACGGTGCCGTCGCGCTCGACCTGGAGCAGGCGCTCCTCGGCGCCCTCCTTCGCTGCCTGATGCGATGCGTAGAGCACCGCCTTGTGTTCGGTCGGCAACGTGACGATCGCCCTCTTGCCCTGCGCCTTCAGGATGCGCCAGCCGCCGAGCACGGCGAGGTTGTCGCCCTCGGTGCCCCCGCTCGTGAAGCAGATCTCGTCGGGTGCGGCGCCGAGGCAGCGCGCGATGCGCTCGCGCGCTTCGTCGAGCGCGGCGCGAGCCTCGCGGCCCCAGCGGTGCGTCGAGGATGGGTTGCCGAAGCGCGGGCCGAAGTACGGGGCCATGGTCTCGAAGACCTCCGGGCGTACCGGAGTCGTCGCGGCGTGATCGAGGTAGATGGGGGCGGCGGACATAGATGGAATATAGGGGAAACCCCTTCGGTTCTGGCCCCCGACGCTCCGCCTCAGGCCCTCAACGGCAGCGGCGACCGCCGGCGGGGTTACCGCCGGCCTTCACGGCAGCGGACTCCGGCATGAACTCGCCGTTCTTCGTGGTGCCGTAGGTGGCCGCACCCGGGCAGTGATAGACGCGGCTCCTCAGGTTCAGCCAGACGCGGATCTCGGTGGTGTCCGGCGGATCGGCACCGACCTCCATACGGAGGATGTCGTTCTTGGTGAGGATGGGCAGCACGCTCAGCACGGGGTGGAGTTCAATGCCGTTCGGCGCGTTCCCTCGCTGGCCGTGGTCATCGTCCCAGAACGCGACGCCCGTGACTTCGAGTTCAAGACCGTTCGGCAGTTGATTCACCACCCGACCCGCCTCCGCGAAGTCCGATGCGCGGCGAGTGCCGGTCGCGCAGGCCGAGTCGGGGATCTCGGCGACGAGCATCTTGGTGCGGTCCGTGGGATCGGCGAGGACGAGATGGATGTCGCCGTCGTCCTGGAATCGCTGCTCGACGAGGATCGCACGCACGCGGAACGTGCGGCGCTCGAGCGCGAGGCGCCCCTGCTGCGGCCGCGATTCGCGAGGCTCCGGCAAGTCGACGAGTGCCGCTACCGAGGTCGGCTCGACCTCGAACGAGACCGAATCGCGGTGCCGATCGGTGAGCGTCTTCACCGTCCATCGGTCGCTGCCGCAGCGGGCACCGCCCTGTGCGGCGAGCATTACCGGGTAGCTCGCGGTGAGCAACAGCCCGAGCATCAAGATGCCGGTGCGCATGTCTCTTGGTCCTCTCATCGCATGAACGCCGCCGCATTGCCGCCGTCGACGGTGACGACGCAGCCCGTGGTCGCCTCGGCCTGAGCGAGCCAGCCGAACGCCGCCGCCACATCCGCGGCCGTGGTCTCGCGGCCGAGCAGATTCTGCTTGAAGTACGCCTGGGGCGTGAGGCCCCGCGCCTTCGCGCGCGCTTCGAGCACTCCGCCGCCGAAGAGGTCGGTGCGGATGCGGTCGGCGTTCACGGCATTCGCGCGGATCCCGTGTGCGCCGAGATCGACCGCGTACTGGCGCATCAGCGCGAGCAGGCCCGCCTTGGGAACGGCGTAGGGCCCGAAGTCCGGTCCCTGGTTCACGGCGCTCTTCGATGCATTGAAGAGCAGACAGCCGCCCAGGCCCTGCGCGAGGAGCACTTCGCTGGCCGCGCGCGCGGCGCGCTCGTGTCCGAGCAGGTTGATGTCGATCGACGCCTCGAGCGCGCGCTCTCCCGATTCGGTGTGCAGCAGCCCCTGCGGCGCTGTGCCGGCGTTGGAGACGAGCAGGTCGAGCCCGCCGAACGCATGCACGCAGCGTCGCGTCGCCTCGCGCACCGACGTTCCGTCGGTGACGTCCATCTCCGCCGTGGCGACCTGCGCGCCGCGTTTGACGAGTGCGGTACGCACGCGCTCGAGCGCGGCGGGATCACGATCCGTCACCATCACGTGCGCGCCGAGTGCGAGCAGATGCTCGACCGTCGCGCGACCGATGCCGGCGCCCCCCCCGGTCACGAGTGCGACGCGGCCGGTGAGCGGTCCCGCCGCGCCGCCCTTCGCCAGCTTCGCCTGCTCGAGGCTCCAGTACTCGACGTCGAACAGATCGCGCTCGCTCACCGGCTGGAAGCGCCCGACGGACTCGGCGGCGAGCATCACGGCTGATGCCTGAGCCACGATGTCGCCGGCGATGCGTGCGTCGGCGAGCGTGCGCCCCAGCGTGAGTGCGCCGAGCCCGGGAACGAACACGACACGCGGCGCGGGATCGAGCATCGTGAGCGGCCGCCCGGCGCGCGCGCGACCCCGCTCGAAGTAGTCCGTGTACCAGCGCGCGTAGTCGTCGACGGCCGCGTCACAAGCCGCGGCGATCGCGTCGGCGTCGGCATCGCTCGCGATGTCGAGCCACATGGGACGCGGTTTGGTGCGGATCACGTGGTCGGGGGTCACCGTGCCGCGCGCGGTGATCTCTCGCGCGGCGGGATGCGCGAACAGCGCGAGGATCGCCGGGTCGGTGCGCCATTCCATCAGGAAGCGTCCCGCGCCGGTGCGGGCGATCGCGCCGCGCAGGCGCGGCGTGATCGCGGCGCGCAGGACATCCGCTGCGGCCACAGGAGCGGTGGCGATCGGTGCACGGGGGCGCTTACGCCCCAGCCATCCCTCCGCGGCGGACACGCCGGCGATCATGCGCTCATAGCTCTCCTCCGCACTCTCGCCCCACGTGAAGATCCCGTGCTGCTCGAGGATGAGTCCCTGCTTGCCCGCGAGATCACGCCCGAGCTCCACGACGCGTCGCGCGAGCACGAAGCCCGGCATCACGTACGGGACGAAGAGGAACGCGTCGCCCCAGAACTCCGCGGTGATCTCGCGCGCCTTCGGCTGGTCGAGCAGCGCGAGCACCGCGTCGGCATGCGTGTGGTCCACGAACTTGCCCGGCAGGAACGCATGCAGCAGCGCTTCGACCGACGGGGTCGGACTCGCAGGGTCGAGGAGCTGCGATCGCATCGCGGCGACCATCGCCTCGTCGGTGAGTGCCTCGAGTGCGCAGAGCCGGCGCAACGGCGCGAGACGGCAGGCGGGATGGCCGGCCGGTTCGATCGTGCCGAGGTCCCAGCCGCTGCCCTTGACGGCGAGGACGTCCACCGACTCGCCCGACGCCTCGCGAAGTGCGGTCTTCACCGACGTGTTGCCGCCGCCGTGCAGCACGAGCGTGGGATCGCTGCCGAGCAGTCGGCTCGTGTAGGTGCGGAGTGCGATGTCCTCGCCCCACTGCGGGGCGTATTGCGCGACGGCGCGGGCGGCGTCGGCGGAGCGGTAGCTGGAGCGCATCGGGGCGACGTAGGAGGTCGTGGAGCGGGCGCACGCGAGGACGGTACTGCCGCGAAGCTATCCGGGATGCGCGGTGCCGACCAGAGGCGCCGCTGGTGAGCCTCGGGCAGCGCGCGTAGGTTAGCCCCTCATGCCACACCATTCCCTCTCGATTGCCACCCCGAGTCGCCGTCTCGCGACCGGTCTCGTTCTCTTGCTGGTCGCCGCCGGTTGCGGACCGGAGCGGACCGCCGATCCAGAGCCCGGCGTCGCGCGCACACTCGCCGAGTCGCGCGCGCGGGCGATCGCCGACCTTCGCTATGCCGTGCGTTTCGACCTGCCCGCCGAGATGGATTCGGCCGTGAGTGGCGACGTCGAGGCGAGCTTCGTGTGGAGCGGTGCGGGGCAGGACCTCGTGCTCGACTTCCGTGCGCCTGCCGTGAACGTCGGCACAGTGACGCTCGACGGCGACCCGGTCGCGCATCGCGTCGTGACCGATCACATCGTGCTCCCGGGCGCTGCCGTCGCCGACGGCGCGCATCGCGTCCGGGTGCTGTTCCGCAGCACCGACGCGGCACTCAACCGCAACGAAGAGTTCCTCTACGCGCTCTTCGTCCCCGATCGCGCGTCGACCGCGTTCCCGGTGTTCGAGCAGCCCGATCTCAAGGCGCGCTTCACCGTCACGCTCGGCGTTCCCGCCGACTGGGATGCGCTTTCCAACGGCGCGCTCGTCTCGCGCGACAGCGGCGGCGGCGCACGGCATGTGCTCACGTTCGCCGAGTCGGAGCCGATCAGTACGTACCTGCTGTCGTTCGCCGCGGGCGAGTTGCAGCGCCTCGAGGGCGAGCGCGACGGCCGGCGCTACACGATGTACCACCGCGAGACCGACGCGGCGAAGGTGGCGCGCAACGCGAACGCGATCTTCGACCTGCACGCCGGCTCGGTGAAGTGGCTCGAGGCGTACACGGGGATCGCGTATCCCTTCGGCAAGTTCGACTTCTTCGCCGTGCCGGCGTTCCAGTTCGGCGGCATGGAGCATCCCGGCGCCGTCTGGTACCGGGCCGACGCGCTCTTCCTCGACGAATCGCCGTCGCGCACGCAGGAACTCGGCCGCGCGAGCCTGATCGCGCACGAGACCGCGCACATGTGGTTCGGCGATCTGGTGACCATGCAGTGGTTCGAGGACGTGTGGATGAAGGAGGTCTTCGCGAACTTCATGGCGGCGAAGATCGTCACGCCGGCCTTCCCCGACGTCGACCACGACCTGCGCTTCTTCCAGGCCCATCATGCGAGCGCGTACGGCGTGGACCGCACGCCCGGCGCGAACGCGATCCGGCAGGATCTCGCGAACCTCCGCGAGGCGGGCTCGCTCTACGGCGCGATCATCTACCAGAAGGCGCCGGTCGTGATGAAGCAGCTCGAGACGCTCATCGGCGACACGACCTTCCGCGACGGACTGCGGCGGTATCTCGACGCGCACCGCTTCGGCAACGCGACATGGACCGATCTCGTGACCGTGCTCGACGAACTCACGCCCGAGGACGTCCGCCGCTGGAGTGCCTCCTGGGTCGAAGCGCCGGGCCGGCCGACGATCGAGTCGCGCTGGGAGGCGGGCGGCCTCGTGCTCCGGCAGCGGGACGACTGGAGCACGCTCTCCAATCGCTTCTCCGCGCCGCGTGCGGCCGGCGGGCCGGTGTTCGCCGACCGCGACATGCGCTGGACGCAGCGCGTCGAGGTGCTGCTCGCGTGGGGGAGGACCACAGTGGTGGCGCGCGGCGCGATGCGCGGTGACTCGATCGTCGTTCCTCTCGTGGGCGCGCCGGCCGGGGCGCCCGACCTGATCCTGCCGGGCGTCGACGGGCAGAGCTACGGTCGCTTCCCGCTGAACGCGTCGAGCCGCACGGTGCTGCTCGCGAGCGCGGGGGTGCTCGAACGCCCGCTGCAGCGCGCGGTCGCGTGGCAGGGGCTCTACGAGGAGATGCTCGACGGCACGATGCCGCCGCGCGCGCTACTCGACGCCGCGCTCACCGCGCTCGGCACGGAGCGCGATGAACTCGTCGCGTCGCAACTCACCGGGCTCGTACGCGGGACCTTCTGGCGATGGCTCGACGACTCGACGCGCCGCGCCGTCGCGCCCGAAGTGGAGCGGGTTCTCTGGGCCGCGCTCGAACGCGCGCCGAACGCCGGCCGGAAGGGTTCACTCTTCGGCACGATCATCGGGGTCACGCTCACGACCGACGGCGTCGCGCGCCTCGAGCGCATCTGGCGCAAGACCGAGGTGCCGCTCGGCTTCCCCGTCTCGGAATCGCAGTTCATCTCGATCGCCGAAGGGCTCGCGCTCCGCGGCGCGCCGAACGCGGCGGCGATCCTCGACGAACAGGAGGCGCGCATCACGAACCCCGACCGCAAGGCGCGGCAGCGGTTCATGCGGGCCGCGCTCTCGGCCGATGCCACGGTGCGCGACTCGCTCTTCAGGACCTTCGCTCGCGTGAAGAACAGGCGGCGCGAGAGCTGGGTGCTCGACGCGATGTCGGCGATGAATCATCCATTGCGCGCCGCCGACGCGATCGGGAATCTCGAGGCGAGCCTCGCGCTCACCGCGGAGATCCAGGCGACCGGCGACATCTTCTTCCCGCTCAACTGGCTCAACGCGACGCTCGGCGGCCACCGGTCGGCGCAGGCGGCGGCGATCGTCGCGCAGTTCCTGCAACAGCACCAGGAGCTTGCCCCGCGGTTACGGGGGAAGATGCTGCAGGCCTCTGACGAGCTCTTCCGGGCGGCGCGCTAGCGGGGTGTGACCGTCATCCGGCCCAGGAACCCCGGGTGACGGCGGATCATCACGGACCCGGCGACGAGGACCGCCAGCGTGTTCGCGACGACGATCGACCACCAGGGCAGCACCGCGCGGATCGGCGTCGAGAGGAGGCCGACGACGGCGATCGTGCCGGCGAACCCCGCGACGATGAACAGCAGCGCGACCTGCGCCTGCCACGGCTCCATCTCCGCTTCGTGCACGAGCCGGCAGACGAGCATCCCGATCACGAGCGACGCGACGAGGTGCAGCGCCGTGTAGGCGAGCACGCCGACGAGGTCGAGCGCCGCCGGCCCGCTCGCGACTGCGAACTCCGCCGTGCCCTGCAGCAGGAACCGACCGAGTTGGTCGACGGTGAAGAGCGCGCCGCGCCCGGCGAACAGGTCGAATCCGCCGTAGAGCACCGCCACCGCCGCCGAGGCGGTGAGCCCGGCGATGTAGCCTTCGCGGATCCAGCGGGTCGGGGCCGGCATTGGAACGCCTCGTGAGATCGAGAATGATGAACATCTACAGGCTAATGTCGCTGACGCGTGCTTGCATGGGGGAAATACCCGACACTCGCGTACGGTCTTCCGAGCGCGGGGGGGGCGGAGGCGCGCGTCGAACACCGCTGCAGTCCTGTTCAGTCCTTGTACGGATCGAACTCTCGCGCGCCGGCCATCACCGCGATGAGCGGACGCAGCGTGTGCAGGACCTCGATCGTCTCGCCCTGCGCCTCGAGCACCGCAGGCAGCCGGCGGTAGACGTGCGGACTCTCGTCCACACCGCCACCGCGCAGGATGACGCCCTTCTCCTTCACCCACGCGTGCATCATCCCTTCGGAGATCGCACCCCGGAAGCTCGGCTTGCCCTTCTTCCGGAACCGCGTGCCCGCAGCCGCGGTGCGCGACATCACGCGCCCGGCCCCGTGCACCGTCGAGTACATCGAACCCCGCTGCGCCTCGGCGACCGGTGACGCACTGTCCTCCACCGTGGCACCGCGCACGATCACCGCATCGTCACCCATCGAGCCGCCGATGAAGCCGAGCTGCCCGGGAAAGGCGGGCGTCGCACCCTTTCGGATCACGACGACCTGTTCGCCGCCGTGCTCCTCCTTCCACGCGAAGTTGTGGTGGTTGTGCACGAGTTCCTGCTCCGTGCCACCCATCAAACTCACGACTTTGCGCGTGACCCACTCGCGGCCGGCGTAGGCATAGGCACCGGCAAGCGACATCAGCTGCCAGTAGTCGTGCCCCAGCGGCAGCGCGAGATCGAGCAGCACTTCGCGTTCCTTCACGATCGTGCCCCACTTCTCGTCCTGGCTGAGCGCGAGGAAGCCCGAGGCGATCGTGTGGCCGAGGCCGCGGCTGCCGAAGTGCACTCCCACCCAGATCGTGCCGGTCTCGTCGACGAACACGTCCACGTAGTGGTTACCGCTGCCCACCGTGCCGAGCTGCACGCGCGCCTTCTCGCGCAGCGCTTCACGGTGCGTCGCCGGCACCGCCTCCCACGCCTCGTCGGCGAAGAGCACGTGGTCCGTCGGCGCGTCGTCGGAACGGTTCTTCCGACCGACGCCGAAGCTCACGGACTCGCTGATCATGTCCGCGATCGCGGTGAGCGCGCGCTGCCGCGCTTCCTCGTCCTCGCCGAGCGAGGCGAGTGTGAGGTCGGTGCGGATCGCGGCGTTGCCGCAGGCGATGTCGATGTCGAAGCCGACGCCGACGACCGAGACCTGGTCGCGGTAGCTGGCCACGCCGCCGATCGGCATCACATAGCCGAGGTGTCCGTCGGCCATGAGCGCGGCATCGACCGCGTTGGCGCGGACGTTCTCGAACTGGATCAGGGTGTTCTCGTCGTGCTGTCCGAAGATCTTCATGGGACTTCCTCCCGCTTCCGGCGGGAACTGTGGGTGGTGTGGCGTGCGTGGCGTGGCGTGGCGTGGCGTGGTGTGGCGTGGTGTGTCGTCGTGTGGTGGGGACGTGCGCCCCCGGAGCGGGGCGAGTGCGCACCGCGTTGCGCTCCGGGGGTCCTGCGATGGTCGTGCGCTGACTGCTGCGAGCTGTGCTGCGAGCTGTGCTGCATGGTGTAGCCGGTCGACGCGGTGGTATCGCCGTGCATCGGGAGTCGCGTGCCTTCCGCCCGGGATACCGTGAAATCCGACACCGCGCCGCCGGGAAAGGGAAGACCCCGCCTGGCTCGTGGAGCGCAGGCGGGGTCGGTGTCCGATCCCTGAGGGGCGGTCGGGTGCTGGTGAGTCAGCGCCCGTCGTCCCTGCCTGCTTCATGCGTATTGCGATCGCGGTCCGCGGTGAGTCCGAGCGGCGCGGTCGCCAGCGCGCACGCCAACCCCCGGCGGCTATTGCCGTCGATCGTGCGCGGAGCGCTGACGAGTTTGTCGGAGTGGCTGTGCATCAGTGGGATCTCGTGGAGGAAAAGGACCGGAAAACAAAAGAGTCGCGTCTCGGATGGGCGGCCGGTGCTGACACCGGATGCTTCATCGTGCGGGACGCGACTCCCAAGCGAACGGAACGGTAAGGCTGAACGATCGAACTGTCAAGAGCGATTGTTCGGTCGCTTCATTCGAAACGGTGCGGGCGTTATCGACGGACCACCAGCGGCGTGTACACCACACCGTCCGGAGTCTCCCCGACCGCGAGCTCGCCGACGACGCTGCGGGTCGCCACGTCGATCGCGACGACCTTTCCCTGCGCGCTCAGCGAGAGCAGAGCGGTCCGGCCGTTCGCCGTGATCGTGATGCCCTGCGGCCCGCCGCCGATGAACGACATGCGACCGATCTCGCGGCGCGTCGCGCGCTCGACGAACCGCAGCGTCTCGCCGCGATAATCGGGCATGAGCACGAGCGTTGCATCGGGAGAGAAGAGCACGCGGTAGGGCCAACTGAAACCTTCGGCGGCGGTGGTGACCGCGCCGGTGCGCGTGTCGACCACGCTCACGCGGCCGGTCGCGTTGCTGCCGACCCACGCCTCGCTGCCGTCGGCGGTGACATTGATCGCCTCGGGCTGCGCCGGCACGTCGATGCTGCGCACGGCGCGTCCTGTGGCGAGGTCGAGCTCGGTGACCGTGTTGCTGCCGATGTCGCCCGTCCACGCGCGCACGCCGTCGGCGGCGACGCCCACCATGTGCGATCCGTTCTTCTCGGTCGAGACCGCCTTCACGATGGACATCGCGCGGATGTTCACCACGAGCACGGCGCGCGACGCCTCGACCGTCACCGCGACGAGCGAATCGCCGGGGAGGAAGACGATGCCGTGCGGACGTCGATACTCGCCGAGCGGGAGCTGGCGGATCACCCGGAGTGCCCGAACGTCGATGATGGTGAGCGAGCTGCCCGGCTGCGGGCCGGTGCCGTAGTCGGTCACGACCGCGGTGCGACCGTCGCGCGAGATGACGATCTCGTGTGGGCCATTGCCGGTCGGCAGCGTGGCGATCGTGGCTCCGCTCGACACGTCGACGATCGTCGCGGTCGCCGGTGTCTTGTTGGTCACGATGACGGTGCCCGTGAGTCCGGGCACCTGTGCGGCGGCGGTCGGGGCGATCCCCGCCGCCGACGTGAGTGTCATCGCGGCGGCGATCACCGCTCGGGTCGTGGTCTTCATCGCAGTGCTCCTCTGGGAGTTGGGCGCAGGCATCAGGGCGTGAACGTCGCGCGCTCGCCCTTCACGTGCACGTCGAACCAGGCGATCCAGCGCGCCCACTGATCGAGGTCGCTCTCGTACGTCGCCACGCTATGATCCTCGTACGGATACAGATACAGCGCCGCTTCCTTCCCGAGCCCCTGCAGCGCCGCGAACATGCGCGTCGAACTCAGCACCGCGGTCCCGGTGTTCTGGTCCTCGAGGTTGTGGTACAGCAGCAGCGCGCCCGCGATCTTGTCGGCGCGGAAGAACGGCGACATGTCGAGGTAGGTGTCCTGCGCCTCGTAGAAGTTGCGGCGCTCGCTCTGGAAGCCGAACGGCGTGAGCGAGCGGTTGTACATGCCGTCGCCGGCGATGCCCGCCTTGAAGTAGGGCACGAGCGTCATCGCGTTCACGGTGCTGAACGCGCCGTAGCTGTGACCGCCGATCCCCATCTTGTCGCGCCGCACGAAGCCGGAGTCGACCACGGCGTCGAGCACCGCGTCGAGGTTCTCCTTGAGGTCGCGCGTGTAGTTGTCGTTCATTCGGCCAGAATCACCGAAGATCGGGATGTCGGGCTCGACGAACACGTAGCCACCGGCCACCCAGAGTTCGGTCGCCGTCGCCGGACGCGCTGCCGGCACCGCCGGGTGCTGATTGATGTTCGTCGCCCAGCGCGAGCGCTGGTACGCCTGGTCGGTCGCATACTCGCGCGGATAGAACCAGATCACGCCCGGCATCTCGCCGCCCTTCCGCCATTCACGCGGCAGCACGACGTCCACCCAGATCCGGTAGCCGTCGCGGGGACGCGTGACGCTGATCCGCTTGCGGATCGCCTGCGTGACCTCGGGCGCGACGTCCACGGCCTTCGTGAGCTGCCGCACCGCACCGCTGCGCGTGTCGCGCAGCCAGGCGTCCTCGATCACGGTCGCCGACTGGCGCGTGAGGACCACCTCGCGATGGTCGTCGTCGAGCGCCACCACGAACCGCTCGAAGGTGTCGGCGGGGCTGTCGAACAACCGTGTGCGCGCCGCCGTCTCGATCTCGACCCGGTCCACCCACGGACGCGGCGCGCGCGTGTTCCATGCGGCGCCGTACGTGCGCTGTCCGCTCACGAACACGCTCCTGCCGTCGCTCGAGATCGTCACGAACGACTGGCCGTTGGGACCTCGCTTGGTGCCGAGCGCGCCGCCCGTGCCGACGGTGTCGGCGGGGGCGCTGCCGCCGCCCGGGCCACCCGCACCTCCGCCGCCGAAGCCGCCGCCACCGACGCCGCCACCGGGGATCGTGACGCCGCGGCCGAGCGGGAACTTCTTCGTGACGTCCGCGACGCGCACGGCCGAGACGGTGCCGCTGTCGTTCACGAACATCGTGCGGCCGTCGGAACTCCAAGCGACGTTCGTCAGTTGCGCGCCGCCCTCGTAGAGCACCGTCGTGTCGGTCGGTCCGAACGGCGGGAGCCACTGCATGTAGCGCACGCTCGTCGGCTGCGGGCGGGCGGGCGCACCACCGCGTGCGGCGCCCTGCGCTGCGCTCAGTGCGGCGCCCTGCGGCGGGCGCGCCGGACGTGCGTCACCACCGGCGGATGGGGCGAAGACCGACTGCAGATAGACCAATCCCGGTCCGACCGGATTCCACTGGATGTTCCGCTTGCCCGTGTCCTGCGCACCGGCCCCTGCGGCAGCACCACCGAAGCCACCGCGCCCTTCCTCGCGCAGCGGCGTGGTCTGCAGCGTCGTCAGCACGTTGCCGCTCGCGTCCCACAACTCCTGCACGCTGCCGAACGATGACACCGGCACGAGATACGAGAACGGCTCGGTCATCCGCGTCACGCGGAAGTGCGCCGCGTCCGCAGCCGCGTCCACCGAGCGGATCATCGCCGGCGTTCCCACGCGCCGCACCGTGCGCCTCGCGACGTCGAGCAACGCGAGCTGCCCGGTCGTGTGGTACTTGAGGAGCGCCTGATCATGCGGATCCTCGAGCAGGCTCGCATGCACCGGCTGCGGCACCGCGCGGCCTCCGGTCATGCGCACCTGCGGGCCATCCTCGATCCCGTTCGCGCCATGCGTCGGTGCAGCGCCACGCCGCTCGGGCACGAGCACCGTGAGCAGCTGCCTGCCGTCGGCGGTCCACGCGAGGCCCGTGACGAGCGTCGCCAGCAACGGCGCGCGGCTCACCTGCGTCGAGCGCCCGCTCGCGATGTCGGCCACGTACGCGTACGACGCGTCGGCGAAGTTCGCGATGTACGCGACCTGCGTGCCCGACGGCGAGAACTCCTCTGCGCTGATCGACGCCCCTGCCGGCGTCTGCAAGGTGCGCGGCTCACCGGTGCGCGGATTCACGACCACGAGGCCGGTGCGCGTGCTCGTCGTGAGCGATCGCGCGCGATTCGCGCGCTCGTCGACCTGCAGTCCGCCGATGTAACGATGCGGCAGGCCGAAGGTCGCGACCGTCGCGCGTTCCCTGCCGGTGGTGCGCAGGAACCAGCTGCGGTCCGCGTTCGGCGTGTCGAACGAGATGTCGGTGCGCGGCGCGAGCACGATGCGCTCGATCGCAGCTGGTGGCCGCACGTACTGTTCCGCCTTGAGGATCGCCTGCGGGTCCCACTGAGCGCCGGTCTGCGCGAGGGCGCCGGTCGCGGGGACGAGGTGCGCGGCCGCGCTGAGGAAAACGGCGAGCGCGGGACGGATCGACAGCGGCATCAAGTGAACTCCGGCGGTGGAGCGCGCCACGACGCGCCTCGGGTGTTGGACTCTCCCACTACGCGCCCGGGCCGCCGGATGCTGGCCCCGCGGCCGAGGCGATCAACGCCCGCAGCGATCAGCGGCCGCAGCTCGGGTACGACGGGTCCGGTCCCACGATCGCCGGCCGGTCGGGGCGCGCCGCGATCGCGCTCATCACCTCGTGGATGAACCGCCCCAGCCGCGCCGAGTGCTCGTACTCGATGTACTGCGGCTCGTCGGTGAGCTGGTGATAGTCCTGCGCGTAGCCGAGCGAGAAGTACGTGACGGGGATGTTCTTGCTCACGTAATTCACCTGATCGCTGCGGCAGAAGCGGTTCATCGGGTTCGCCGTCACGTCCCAGCTCTTGTCGATCGCCATCGGCTCGCGGCTGCCCGCGTTGACCGAGTCGATGATGTCGCCGAACTCGCGCGAGAGCCGCCGCGCGCCGAGCATCTGCACCGAGTTGGGACCGCCGAACTTCACCTGGTCCGCGCGCCCCTTGCCGAGCATGTCCATGTTGTGCGCGGCCACGATGTTCGCGAGCGGCACCGTCGGATGGTCGACGAACCAGCGCGAACCGAGCAGTCCGGCCTCCTCGCCCTGGTGCGAGATGAAGATGATCGAGCGCGCCGGCTTCTCCGCGGCGAAACGTTCGGCGATCTCGAGCAGCACCGCCGTGCCCGAGCCGTCGTCGTCCGCACCGTTGAAGACGGAGTCGAGTCGAGCCGGCCGGATCGCGCGCGCGCGCGCGATGAGCGCATCGATCTGCCGCTGCTGCTCGCCCGTCGGCTGGCAGGCCGGATCGTTCGCACCCTGACGGCGCGTCACCGTGTTCACCGCGCGCAGCGAGTCGTGGTCGATCGCCGCGGTCGTCGTGCCCACATGGTCATTGTGCGCGCCGACGAGCACGTACTCCGCGGCGCGCGCGGGGTCGGAGCCCTGCAGGATCGCGACGACGTTGCGCGCCGCCGCCGCCGATGGCCGCCAGTCGTAGCGCCAGCCCGCGCTCACGCGGCGGCCTTTCGCGCCGATCGCGAGCCGGTCGACCGGACGCCCGAAGATCCGTTCGGCCACCGCGCGCGAGATCGTCGCGCCCGGTGCCGATGCGGAACTGCCCGCGACTTCCGCGGGTCGCATGCCAGCGCGCGGTGTCAGCGCCGCCGCGCGCGCGGTCTCGCTCATGCCGTCGAGCCCGATCACGAACACGCCGCTCGCACCGGCGGCCAGCGCGCGGCGATCAGCGATCTGTCCGGACGGGCGGAACTGCGCCGCCGCCGGGGCCGGCCGCGGATTGGCGCGGACGGCCGCTTCCACGGCGGCCGCCGCCGCCGCACCGAACTTGTTCGGCACGTCGGCGCAGCTCACGAAGCTTGCCGGCGCGCGGTTCGCCGGCGTGCCGCCCGCTGTGGCATCGCTCACGAACACCGCGACCTTGCCGCGGAACATCGCCGCATCGAGCGCGACGGTCGTGTCGCCCCAGCGCCCGGCGAACACCACGTCCTGTTCGCGCAGCGCGATCGTTGCGCCGAAGCCGTTGGCGGCCGTCGGCGCGATCGGCAGGAACTCGGTGGAAAGACCGACCGGCCGGCCCGCGACGGTGAGTCGCACGCGCTTCACGTCGAATCCCGTCGCACCGTGGGGCAGCAGCTGGAACCAAGTCCCGTCGTCGCCGGCGGGCTTGAGTCCAAGTCGCTCGAACTCGCGCGCGATGTACGCCGTGGTCTTCGCGTTCCCCGGCTCGCCGATGCGTCGTCCGCGCATCGAGTCGTCGGCGATCTGGTAGAGCCGCGTCCGCAGATCGTTCGCGGTGATCTCGGTCGCCGTCGGGCGCGGCGCCCACGTGCGCGGCCCCTCGTCGGGCCATACCGGCTGCTCCGCGCCGCGCGCCGCGCCCGTCCCCTGCGCGCCGGCGACGGTGGTCGGCGCGAGCCCGACGGTCAGCAGGGAGACGATCGCGATGGATCGGTGGAGCAGCGCGTGCGACATGCGAAGGACCTCTGGGCGTTCAGATTTTACGGAGCAGCGCGCGCACCGGCGCGGCGTCGATCGCACCCACGGGCATCGGCAAGGCGAGCAGGTCCCAATGCCCCGGAGCCACGGCGCGCAGGTCGAGATTCTCCAACACGAAGGCCCCGCCGTCGAAGACCGCATGGTGCACCACCAGCGTCTTGCTCTCGCGGTCGTCCACGCTCGGGCAATCGACCGCGAGCAGTTTGAGTCCGTCGTTCGTGAGCGTGCGCACGGCCGCCGGATCGAGACTCGGCCAGCTCTCGGGGAAGGAGCCGCTCGCCACGGTCCGGCCGGTGCGCAACACGAGTCGCACGGTTCCCTCCGTGAGGCCCGCCTCGCGCAGTGCGGCGATCGAGATGACGCCGCTCAGCGACGACACGTCCACCACCAGCGCGCGCCCGAGGAACGGCATGAGCGGCAGCTTGTCCGCGCCGATGCCGTCCTGGCGCACGTGCCGCGGTGCATCGGCGTGCGTGCCCACGTGCGGGGACGACGCGATGCGCGAGACGTTCACGCTCGCGCCCTTCATCATCTCCGACGCCCACATGCACGTCCAGGGCGTGTCGCCGGGCCAGGCAGGCGTGCCCGTGTCGAACTTCACCGAGATGTCCTGCACGGTTACCGACCCCCGTAGAGTCGCGCGCGCACGGCCCACAGCTCGGGGAAGAACCGCTGGCTCACCGTCTTGTTGAGATACTTCGCGCCGAGCGTGCCGCCCGTGCCACCGGTGTCGGGACCGATGATCCGTTCCACGAGCTGGACGTGCAGGAATCGCCACCGCGCGAAGCCCTGCTCGTACGCGAGGAACGACTCGGCGAGCATGAGCAGCAGGCCGTGCGTCGTCTCGGTGTAGATCTGCTCGATCGTGACGCCATGCTTCTCGAGCAGGCCGAGGAAGAGCGCCTGCAGCGTGGGCCGCGCGATCGCGCGCGCGACCTCGGGCGGAAGGTCGCCATGCTCCTTGAGCGCGGCCATGAAATGGCCTTCGCGCATCCCGCTCGTCGCCTCGATCGCGCGGAACTGCGCGCTCTGCGAGCCGCTCGACGTACCGAGGTAGCCGCGGAACTGCATGAAGCGCTGCGGTGGCAGGGTGTCGAGCGCGGAGAGCTCGTGCGAGACGAGCTCGACGAGCGTGTTGATGCGCTGCATGGTGGTGAGCGACGCCTGCGCGTCGCCGGCCCCGAGCTGCTCGATCAGCTGGTCGAACTCGTGCAGCAGCACCTTGAACCAGAGCTCGCTCGCCTGATGCACCACGATGAACAGCAGTTCGTCGGGATGCTCCGGCGTGCTCTGCGGACGCTGCAGCGAGAGCAGCGCGTCGAGCTCGAGGTAGGTCGGATAGGAGATCTCGCGCGGGGTGCTCAAAACGTGGATACCTCGAGCGCGAGGAGGTCGTCCGCGCGCATCGTCTCGGTGGTGAGGAAGGGTTCGCCGTAGCGGCAGCGGATCAGCGAACCGTAGTGCGCCGACTGCATCCGCACCACGTCGTAGAGCGACTCGCCGGTCGGGTAGATCTCCCCGGCCTGGGTCGCGCCGTCGAACTGCGAAGCGTAACACTTGATCGCTTCCAGCTTCGTTTCGAACTCGGCGCTGATGTCGGCCACGAATGTCGGCTTCACCTGGTCCTCGCGGTACGCGATCGCGTGCAGGACCTTGAGCGGCCGGTGCGGCGGCGTGCCGGCGTCGAGCTTCGCCAGTCCGGCGAGGAAGCAGGCGTCGCGGATCAACTGCGCGCCGACTCTGTGGTCCGGGTGCCGTCCGTCGAGCGCCGGCGCGATCACCACGCGTGGACGGAGCTCGCGGATCATGATCGCGAGGCGCCGCCGCGTTTCGGGTGTGTTCTCGATCCCCGCGTCGGGGAGCGCGAGGTTCCGTCGCACCGCGACGCCCATCACCGTGGCGGCGCGCCCGGACTCCTCCTCGCGGAGGGCGGCCGAGCCGCGAGAGCCCATCTCCCCCTGCGTGAGGTCGATGATCCCGGTGCGCTGGCCCTTCCGGGCGTGCTTGATCAGCACGCCGCCGCAGGTGAGTTCCACATCGTCGCGGTGCGAGGCGATGGCAAGGAGGTCCACGGTCGCGGTCATGGTCGCGGTCATGGTCGCAATCTACGGCTGTCGTCGGGCGGGCGCGATTCGCCATAATGGGGGATGACCGATCCCGGCGGCCTCTTCGCGCAGCCACTCCCGACCCTCACCGCCGACCGGCTCGTGCTGCGGGCGTTCGTCCTTGCCGACGCCTCGGAGGTCCGCCGCTACCTCGGCGACGCGCGCGTCGCGCGCAACACGCTGACGATCCCGCATCCGTACCCCGACGAGGCGGCCGACGAGTTCATCGCCCGGCATGCTCCCGACTGGCAGGCCGGCTGGCGCGCCACCTGGGCGATCACGCGCCGCGACGACGCGGCGCTCATCGGCGCGATCGGGCTGCAGCTCAATCGCACGCATCACCGTGCCGAGCTCGGGTACTGGATCGCGGCGCCCGAGTGGGGGAAGGGGTTCGCCACCGAGGCGACGCGGCGCGTGATCACGTTCGCCTTCGACGTGCTCGGGCTGCACCGCGTGGAGGCGCATCACTTCGTGGAGAACCCCGCCTCGGGCCGCGTCATGCGCAACGCCGGCATGATCCCCGAGGGCGTGCACCGCAGCGTCGTCTGGCGCGACGATGCGCCGCGCGATCTCGCGAGTTTCGCGATCCTGCGCAACGACCCCCGCCGATAGTCGGCGGGGGTCGTGTGCAACGAGAAGAGGGTGCTTCAGCGAGACGGCGGCGGCAGACGACGCGCGCCCATCGCCGGCATCGCGGCGAGGTTCTTGTCGAAGATCGCCTGCTGTTCGGCCGTCAGGACCACGCGGATCGCGTCCATCTGCTTCTTGCGCATCTCCGTCATCTTCTCGCGCATCGACGGATCCTGCATCCCGCCGCCCTGCATCATCGCGCGCTGCTCTTCGCGGGCCTTGGTCTGAATGGTGTCGATCTGCGCCTTCTGCGCGTCGGTGAGCGTGATGTCCTTGAAGAGCATCTCGTTCTGCCGCTGCGCCATGCCCTGACCGCCACCCTGGCCCATCGCGCCCTGGCCGCCCTGCGCCGAGGCCGTCGAGGCCACCAGCACCAGCGCCGCCGCCGTCAGCATCCGAATCGCCCGCATCCTGCCTCCGAAGTAGTTGACTGTTTGAAAGCGGCCGGAGCCGCCCTGCCACAATAGGACGTACACCGCGCCGACTTCGTTAACCCCCGGGAACGAGAAAGGCCCGGGAGATCCCGGGCCTTTCCGTCACCAGCGTTGACCGACTCTTAGCGACCGCTGCTAGCGACCGCTGCTAGCGACCGCGACTCGGGCCGCGCCTGCCGGCGCCCGAGGTCGGTCGCGAGGAACCCGCCTTGGACGAACCGCCGCTGCCGGACGCCGATCCACCGCGGTACGGGGACGACCCGGCGGCACCGCCGCGGGACGGGCCTGCGGAGGCCGAACCGCCGTGGGAGTTGCCCGAAGCGGCCGACGCCCCGCGCGAGGCGCCGGAAGTGGTAGCGCCGCTGCGCGAAGACCCGCCGCTCGACGAGCCGCCGCCCGAGCGACGCTCGAGCTTGGCCTTCGCCCGCGCCCGATCCTCGGCCTTCTTGGCCCGGATCGCCGCGATCCGCTCGGCGATCGGGATCTCGAGGCGCTCGTGCGGCACGTGCTTGTAGTTGAAGCCGTCGAGCGTCCGGCGCGCGATCTTCTTGCCGATCGCCTTCTCGATCGCCTTCATGTCCGTCTCTTCATCCGGTGCGCAGAGCGTGAACGCCTCGCCCGTCGCCTCGGCGCGCGCGGTGCGGCCCACGCGGTGGATGTAATCCTCCGGCTGGTGCGGCACGTCGAAGTTCACCACGTGCTCGAGCGCCTCGACGTCGATCCCGCGCGCGACGATGTCGGTCGCGACGAGCACGCGCACCTTGCCGCCCTTGAAGTCGGCGAGCGCCTCGGTGCGCTGGTTCTGGCTGCGATTGCCGTGGATCTTCGCGTTCGGGATCCCGGCGCGCGTCAGCACGTCGCTCAGGCGGTTGCTGCGGTGCTTGGTGCGCGTGAAGCAGATCACGTTGCCGATCGTGTTCGCGCGCAGCAGCGCGATGAACAGGTCGGCCTTGAGCTCCTGCGCCACCGGCCAGACGGCCTGTTCGATGCCCGACGCCGGCTGCGCGACGCGCTCGACGTTGATCCGCACCGGCGAGTGCAACATCTGGCGCGAGAGGTCGGAGATCGGCTTGGGCATCGTCGCGCTGAAGAACAGCGTTTGGCGCTTGGCCGGGATCTGCGCGAGCACGCGCTTGATGTCGGGGAGGAAGCCCATGTCGAGCATGCGGTCGGCTTCGTCGAGCACGAGCACTTCGATCTGACTGAAGTCGACGTAGCGGCCCGGCTGCCCCATGTGGTCGAGCAGGCGGCCCGGCGTCGCGATGATGATGTCGGTCTTCGACTTGAACGCCGCTTCCTGCGGGCCCATGCCCACGCCGCCGAAGATCGCGGCGCCGCGGATGTTGGTGTGCTTCGCGAGCGCCTGCAGGTCGGCGTGCACCTGGGCGGCGAGCTCGCGCGTGGGTGCGAGCACGAGCGCGCGCGTGGCGCGCTTCGGGGTCGCCATGAGGCGGTGCAGCGTCGGCAGCAGGAAGCCGGCGGTCTTGCCGCTCCCCGTCATGGCGCAGGCGAGGAGATCGTGACCGTCGCGCGCCGCGGGAATGGCGTCGAGCTGGATAGGGGTCGGCTTGAGCCAACCGAGGTCCTTGACCGCGCGCGTGAGCGCGGGGTCAAGGCCGAGGGATTCGAAAGTCATGCAGATGGGGCGGGGGAGGCCGGCGTGCCAGATTGGCCGCGCGGTCACCGGTGCGGATCGCCGCACCTGATGTGTTGCTGAAAGGTAGCCGGGAGCGCATCCTCCTCACAGGCCCGAGCCCTCTCCTCACGCATTCCTCATGTCGGCACATCCCACCCAGCCCCTCACGGCGTATCGCTCGTACCCCGAAAGCGAGATGCTCCAGCGCGCCCGCGACTTCAGCGCCGAGCTCCGCCGCCGGCGCACCGTGCGCGACTTCTCGCCGCGACCGGTCGCGCGCGAGCTGATCGAACAGGCGCTGATCGCCGCCGGCAGCGCGCCCAACGGTGCGAATCTCCAGCCCTGGCACTTCGTCGCCATCGCGAACCCCGAGGTGAAGCGCGCGATCCGCGTCGCCGCCGAAGAGGAGGAGCGCGAGTTCTATGCCGGCCGCGCCACCCCCGAGTGGCTCACGGACCTCGCCCCGCTCGGCACCGACGCCTCCAAGCCCTTCCTCGAGACGGCCCCCTGGCTCATCGCGATCTTCGCCGAGCGCTGGCGCCGCGCCTCCGACGGGGCCAAGCGTGCGAACTACTACGTGCCCGAATCGGTGGGCATCGCGACCGGCTTCCTCATCGCCGCGCTGCACCATGCCGGTCTCGCGACGCTCACGCATACGCCGAGCCCGATGGGATTCCTCAACGGCATCCTCGATCGACCGGCGAACGAGAAGCCCTTCCTCCTGCTCGTCGTCGGCCACCCCGCCGCCGACGCGCGCGTGCCCCTGATCACCAAGAAGTCGCTCGATTCCATTTCCACCTTCCGCTGAGGTTCCCATGACCACGCCCCGCCGTTCCTTCCTCGGACGCCTGACCGCACTGCTCGCGCTCGGCGCGACGCCCTCCGCGCTCGCGGCCTCCGCACCGCTCGCCACCCGCGACGCGGGCCCCGGCGCCGATGGCGCCCGCTGGCCCGACGAGCGTTGGCTCGAGATGCTCGCCGCGCGCGAGCATCGCATGATCATCGAGACCGGCATCATCTCCGACGCGCTCGCGCTGCGGCGCGGCATGAACTTCCTCGACGTGCTCAACGCGGACTACGCCATCCCGGACACGCGGATCGGCCTCGCGATCGGCTTTCACAGCCCGGCCCTCGCCTTCGTCCTCAACGATGCGATGTGGGCCAAGCACGCGCTCGGCACCCGGTTCGACGTCAAGAACGCGCAGGGCGCGCCGGCGACCACCAACCCGTATCGCGCCGGGGCCCCGTTCTCGGTCGAGGCGCTGCACCAGCGCGGCGTGGTCTTCCTCGCCTGCAACCGCTCCCTCATGCGCCTCGCGCGCGACCTCGCGGGCACGGGCGGCAGCGCGCTGGCGGTGCAGGCCGAGCTGGTCGCGAATGTGCTGCCGCAGTGCCAGGTCACGCCGGCGATGGTCGTTGCGCTCAGTCGCGCGCAGAGCCGGGCGGTGTCGTACATGGCGGTGGCTTGAAGTGGTCGATGAACGAGCGGGTGTTCGCTGATCGAGTCTCGAAGTCGATCGCGTTCTAGCGCAGCGATACGCGGGACCGAGTCCCAGTATGCCCGCACGGACGGACGAACGTCGGGTTGTCTAGGGCAGCGAGCGGGTGCTCCGGATATGCTCTCGTGCTGCGCAGGGATACTGGAGTGGACCGGGTGCGATATCTGGTATTGCAGCGGGCGCCTCGCGGGTGTGCGTTGGTCCAGGATCCGCCGCGTTGGCGGGTGAGCGACGTGGCAGAGGGGGGCGACGCGGGCCTACTTGACGCACGAGCTGTCGAGTGATGCCTCGCGAGCTTGGGCGGAACTGGGTGGCGGATAGTGGGGATTCTTGCGGTGCTTGCGGGGGGCGCGCGGTGGGGCGTAGGTTCTGGTGCAGGTGAATAGAAATGTGGCTCTTCGGGATTTCGTGTGGGTGAATTGAGGGCAATTTAGGACCGTGGGAGCGGCGGCAGCGTGCACGTCAGGATCTTCAGGTGGAGATAGTCTTCATCGCGCAGCCCGTCACATCGCCGCTGGATGACGCGGATCTTGTTGTTCAGCCCCTCGACGAAGCCGAAGGCGACTTTGTTCTCCGTGCGACAGTAGGCGGTGATGCCGTCCCAGTGCCGTTCGATCAGCGCCGCGAACTTCTCGAACGGCTTGAGCCGCTGCCACCGTAGCGACGCGCGCCACTGGTCGAAGAACTTCCGCGCTCACGCCGCGGAGCGGTATTCCCACAGCTGCCCGAACTGTTCCTTCAGGACATAGGCGGTGTTGAGGCGCGTGTTGGCGGCCAGGAGCGTCTGGAGCCGGCGCCGCTTGTCCGGCGAGAGATTCGCCCGAGCGAGAGGAGCACGTACTTCTGGCCCTTGATGTACGTCCGGTCGGCGCGGTCCGTGAGGCGTTTGTACTCCGCTTTGCGGACCTGATCGACCGCCCCGTTCAGGTGTCGCAGGACGTGGAACTTGTCGTAGAGAATCGCGGCCTGTGGCGCGTGCGCTTCGGTCATGGTCCGGAACGGTTTCCACATGTCCATCACGGCGAGGCGAATCTGTTGCGCCCGCGAGGGCCCGAGGAAATCGTAGCACATCGCCATGCGCTCCTCCGAGCGGTCGACCCCGCCGAACCAGATGGGCTCCCGCCGCTCCAGGTCGCTGACGACGATGCGATAGACGTGCCCCTTCCGGATCGAGATCTCGTCGATCCCGATCACGGCGGGTCGCGGCTCGCCCGCCTGGGCGAGTCGCTCCCGCATGTAGAGCTTGTCCATCTCCTTGACTGCGTGCCAGTCGAGGCGCAGATCGTCTGCCACGTCCTTGATCGACGTGCCGCGGCACAGCTTGCCGACGTAGAGGGCGAAGCGTTTCGTGTAGTGCGGATTGGCCGCGAGCCAGTCGAGCCGCTCCCGTTTCACGCCGCCGCACCGGCGACAGTCGACGCGCCGCACCTCGACCTCGAGATAGATCCGCAGGTCGCCGCAGGGGAGATCGCGCACCCGGCGCATAGTGCGGTCGTACCACGTCCGGTGCGCGCGCCCGCACACCCCGCAGACCGTTTTTTTTGGCGTCGGCTGAGGACAATGACACGGGCCCGGGGATCGACGCCGACGTCACCGACCGTGCGACGGGGCGTGCCGCTTGAGAAGCGGTACGCATCACGCAGCTCGTGCCGAGCGGGACGTCGGGAAGTCATGCCCGAACTTCAGCCCGCCGTCGCCGACCCCGCAAGCCTCGGTTTCCCTCGAACAACGACCGCCTGACCCCTGCGATTACCGTCCGAATTCACCCACACAATTCCCCGAAGAGCCAGAAATGTTAGCTTGACCAGCCCGGCTCTCCCTTGCGAATAGTAACGCGCGGCGTTATTATCCGTCCATGATTCGGAGCTTCGCTGACCGCGACACCGAACGGCTCTGGGAACGCGAGCCGGTCCGACGCTTCCCACCCGACCTCCGGCGCGTCATGCTCCGGAAGCTCGGCCATGTCGACTCGGCAGTGCAACTCGAGGATCTTCGGTCGCCCCCAGGCAATCGACTTGAGAAGCTGCGCGGCGATCGTGCCGGACAGCACAGCATCCGGGTCAACGATCAGTGGCGCATCTGCTTTCGGTGGGCGGACGGCAACGCGGACGACGTTGAGATCGTCGACTATCACTAGGAGGACCCATGGCCAAGAAGCTCGACCCAATCCATCCCGGCGAAGTGTTGCTGGCGGACTTTCTGGATCCGCTCGACGTCTCGCAGTATCGTCTCGCTCACAGCATCAGCGTGCCGCCCCGGCGCATCAATGAAATCGTGCACGGCAAGCGGGCCGTCACCGCGGACACCGCGCTCCGTCTCGCGCGCTTCTTTGGCACGTCGGCGCAGTTCTGGCTGAACTTGCAGGCCCGGTATGATCTTGAGAGTGAGCGCGATCGGCTTGGCGCGCGCCTGAAGAGCGAAGTCGAAGTCTTCGCCGCGGCAAGCTAACGGCAGTTGGTGCAGACGGCCGCGCTGGGGTAGCGGTTGGGCGGCCGCAGCACAACTTGACGTTAGCCTGAAGCAAGGCGTCGTACTGCTCACTGACGCGGAGCAGCGCTCAAAGTAGACCAACGACCAATCATGAGGGCACGATGCGACGAACGATGCTCATTGCGCTCGCTCTCCTTGCGTCTTGCGCGGGTCCGTTGTGCCCATGCACGGAGCCTGCCACCGGCGTGGAGTTGCAGGGCACGCTTGTCTCTGCGACCGGCGTTCCACAGCCAGGCAAGCTCGTGAACGTCACGGTCTCCAATGGTGCTTGCGTGACGTACGCGTTCCCCCTATGTGGAGGCCCTGAGTGACTCCACGGGACTCGTCCGCCTCCAAGTCCCGACATTTGGCTCGGACACGACGTGCGTGCGCCTATGGGTACGTGACAACGTACTTGGGGCGACCGAGCGAGAGATGCCGCCGACGCTTCGCGTGCGCGGCAGCGTCTGGCCGTACAGGACGGTGACAGTGCCGATGGTTCTGCGGCCCTAACGACTGCGCGCGCTCAGGCTAACTACATCATGCTACTCGCCGTGGGCGTGGTGCTCAGTTGGTGGCAGATCTGGCGGCCTCTCACGGCGCTGGATCGTGGTGACACCGAGGTGACCATTTACAATCTCGGCATCGGCGGCGCGGTCATTCTTACCATTTTCGGTGCTGGCCTCACTTTGATCGGCCAAGGCCTTGAGAATGCTCTCGAGTCCATCAAGCCCGACGAGTCCGGCAAGATCTCGGCCCACTTCATCATGGTGGTACTCCCTATCGCACTGCTGTCCCTCGCCGCCTACATCTGGGTGCAGATGCGGCTCACGGCGCTTGGCTTCACGCGCAACTGAGATCGCAATCCGCAGCGGGTCGGCAGGCGAGGCCCAACTACAGTCTCCCTGACCTCCGTCCTTCGCAGTGCGGTTCGCGTGCCGGTGGGGTCGATGCCAGCACCGTGGTCAGTTTGGCACCGATCCGGCGCGACCCAGTCACCGGAGCGGCACCCGAGTCCCGAGGAAAGTCAATGTTCCGCGCAGTCACCGTGATCGGCTCGATCGCTCTCCTCGCGTCGTGCGAGGCCCCATCGGGGCCGTCGACTCCGCCGCCGAGCCCCCTCCACGTCAAGATCAACTACGGCGACTTCACGACCGTTGTCGTGCGAGACACCGCACGAGCCGCACTGCTGACAGCCGACTCGCTTGGCGGCGTGCCGGTCAGCGCGACCTCGTGGCGATCTGACGACCCTGCCATCGCGACGATCGATGGGTCCGGGCTGATCACGGGAGTGCGCCGCGGAAGTACCACCATCCGAGGGTCCGCGGGCGAGCGGAGAGGTTCAACCCAGGTCGTCGTAGCCGGCACGGTGCACCACCTCAACGTGACCGCCAGCGAGACCTGGTCCGCCGCAGACGGACCACACGTCGTCGATACCCTGATTCGAGTCGGCGGGCCGAGCAGCCCGGTCCTCACGATCGGCGCGGGAACCACCGTCTACTTCAAGCCGGACGCGGGCCTCGATGTCGGCACAGGTGGATCAGGTACCTTGGTGGCGAACGGCACGGTCGGCGCGATTGTGCTCAGGGGATATCGCAGCGATGCGCCGCCTGGGTCGTGGGTGGGGCTTCACTTTCATGGCGGCGGACAATCCGAGTTGGTCGGCGTCACCGTTCGCTCGTGCGGACGCACCTTCGACGGCGTGGCCGGGTGTTTGGTGCTACGGCATCCCTTCTTCGGTGCAGCTCCGCCGGTCCTGCTGGTCGACAACGTCACGGTTGAGCACGGGTACGGCGTGGCCCTGCTCCTGGAGCACAAGAGCCGGCTCGCCACGGGGTCTGCGCGGCTGAGCGTCCGCGACATGCGGGGGTATGTCGCGCAGATCGCCGCGTCGGCCGCGTCGGCGTTTCCGGCCGGAGGGAGCTTCACCAACAACGACCAGAACGAGGTACGGCTCCGCAGCGACTCCATTCTCACCTCGAGTACCTGGGGGAACCTCGGCTTCGCCTGGCGACTGGAGGGGCGGGTCTTCGTCGAAGGCCCGACCGCACCCCGCCTGACGATTCCCGCCGGCTCGACGGTCCGCTCGGTGGTCGGGGCGGGCTTCGAGGTGGGTCGAACGGAGCGAGGCGACATCCAGATCGGCGATGTCGCGGGCGCACCGGTGACCATGGGCCCGGTCGTCGACGCGGCGTGGGTAGGCGTGCACTTCTGGCCGGGCGCGACACAGAGCGCCATCAGCAACACGGTCCTGAGCGACTGCGGCAGCCAGAGCAACACCGGGTTCGGATCAAGCTGCGTGGCCTTCGTGGGCGAAGCGGCGGGGACGGGGCCGGCACCTGTCTTGAAGCGGGTGACGATCGATCGCGCGACCGGAGTCGGCGTCGTGGCCGTGCTGAGCGGTCGCTTCGGCACCGGATCGATCGACTTGGTGATCACTCGGACGAAGGGCGCGCCCATGGAGCTCGCACTCGACGGAGTCCGTTCGATCCCGCCTGGTACCTACACCGGCAACGACGACGACGTCGTCCACGTCCACGACTACGAGATTCGTCAGTCGCTCTCCCTTCGCAACATCGGAATCCCCTACGCATGGCTCAATGGGCTGCTCGTGGAAGGAGTGGCGAGCCCCGTCCTGTCCGTCGAGGCGGGTACCGAACTTCGATTCCAGAACGGGTCCGGAGCCTTCATCGGCTGGTTCGCACCCGGCGCCATTCGGATTCTCGGTTCGGCGTCGAGCCCGGTACGGTTGACGGGTCACCATCCGTCACCGCATCCGGGCTTCTGGTCGGGTCTCTATCTCGGTGCGTTCGCCCTGGCGAATTCACTGATCGACCATGCGACGATCGAATTCGCCGGTTTCGACGCGGTCACCCAGGCCGCGGCCGTCGCGTTCACCCAGGACCGGGGGCCGATGCTGACTAACTCAACCATTCGGCAGGGGGGCGGGTGCGGCGTGCTTCGACTCGCGGGAGCGCCGTGGATCACTGACTTCACTGCGCCATCGCTGAACAATCAGTTCATTGACAACGTCGGGCTTGCGCAATGCGGACCGTGAAGGGAACAGAGCATTCTCGTAGTGGACTCGTCCCCGAACCTCGTTGCGTGGTGAATCTTGAAGTCAGTTGCCGATGGCCGCGCTATTGATGGCGGCCGCTCTGCGGCCGCATTATGTGTGCCCAGCATGACCATCGACTAGGAGGTGGAAGTCCTTTGGGGAGTTGATCGCAGCGACCCGAGTGAACCGCAACGCGAGCGTCGTGAGGCGACCGCCGAAAGAAGCGGGGAGCGAGACCTGTGGGGCGACGAACAGAAACCGGATATGAGGCGGGGCCGACTAGGG
>JAYTNC010000032.1:0-2194 GCA_043748515.1 Gemmatimonadota bacterium
GTGGTCACGGTCTCGAGCACGCGCACGAGGTCGCGCGCCTGCTGCGGCCGCGCGTCGGCCTCCTTCTCCAGGCAGCGCATCACCAACTCGGCGAGCGCGGCCGGCACGTCGGGGCGCAGCGCGCTCACCGGCTGCGGCTTCTCTCCCATGTGCGCGGCGAGCAGCTTGCGCGGCGACTTCTCCACGAACGGCGGACGCCCCGCGAGCATCTCGTAGGCGAGGCAGCCGAACGAATAGAGGTCGGCGCGGTGATCGGTCTCGGGATCGCCCGCCGCCTGCTCCGGCGACATGTAGGCCGGCGTGCCGATCGACGTCCCCACCTGCGTGAGCCCCTGCGTCGCGCCGTCGTTGCGCGACGCGCTGATCGCCTTCGCGATGCCGAAGTCGGCGACCGTCGCCGAGCCTCCGGTGAGCAGCACGTTGTCGGGCTTGATGTCGCGGTGCACGATGCCGTGCTCGTGCGCGTAGGCGAGCGCCTTGGCCACGTCGCGCAGCAGCCCGACCACCTCGGTGATCGGCATCACGGTGCCGCGTTCGAGCCGCGCGCGCAGCGACTCGCCGTCGACGAACGGCATGGTGAACCAGGGCAGTCCGTCCATCGCGCCGGCGGTGTGCACGGGCACGATGTGCGGATGCTGCAACTTGGCCGCGAGGAGGATCTCGCGATTGAAGCGCTCGACGTTGACGCCGGCCGTGAGCTCGGGCGGTAGCACCTTCACGACGATCTTGCGACCGAGCGCGGTGTCCTCGGCGAGGAAGACGCGCGACATGCCGCCACCGCCGAGTTCGCGCTCGATCGTGTAGGCGGCGCCGAGGGTCTTCTGGAGCTGGTCGCGCAGGGTCATTGCGTCACGCCGAGGAGGTGGGGAGCGGGAGCCGGCAGAACATACCACCGGGGACGGCCTTCGGCACGGCCTTCGGCACGGGCCGTCGGTACTGGCCTCGCCCCCGCCCCATTCGTAACGTTGGACCTGTGACCGAGAGCGCCGACCGCACCTCCCGCGCCATCCGGCGACGCTCCGACATCCGCCTTCTCAAGCCGATCCCCTGATGCGCATCGCGCTGCTCGCTCTCGTTCTCGTGTCGCTCGTCTCCGTTCCGGCCGCCGCGCAATGGGCGCCCGAGCCGCGCATCGCCGCGGCGGAGGAGTTCAACGCGTATGAACTCTCGTTGCGCGCGGAGTTCCTCGAGGCGCGCGGCAACGAACTCGAACGACGCTCCGCCAAGGCGATCCCGGGGCAGTTCTTCGCCGGCTTCGCGGGACTGGTGGTCGGCACCGGCGTCGGAGTCGTCACCGGCATCCTGCTTGCCGCGGGCAGCGAGCCGGGCGACAACGAAGAAGCGGCCTTCCTCGTGCCCGCCGCGATCGGCATGATCGGCGGCACCACCTACGGCGTCGTGAAGTTCAGCGCCGCCAAGGGCGCCAACGGCACCGTCCCCGCCGCGATCGGCGGCACGCTGCTCGGCTTCCTCGGCGGACCGTTCGTCTGGGTCACCGCACCGCTCGGCGCGCGGTGGGCGTACAACAAGTCGCGCACCGACACCCTCGGCCAATGAGCGAGACCCACGACCGGCTCACGCAGGCGCTCAGCGAGCGCTACGCCATCGAACGCGAGCTCGGCCACGGCGGCATGGCCACCGTGCATCTCGCGCGCGACCTGCGCTACGACCGCGTCGTCGCCATCAAGGTGCTCCGGCCCGAGCTCGCGCAGGCGATGGGCGGCGCGCGCTTCCTGCGCGAGATCAACATCGCCGCCAAGCTGCAGTCGCCGCACATCCTCCCGCTGCTCGACTCGGGCGAGGCCGACGGCCTGCTCTACTACGTCATGCCGTACGTGGAGGGCGACTCGCTGCGCGGATTGATCGCGCGTAACGGCGCGCTCGCGCCGAGTGACGCGATGCGCCTCCTGCGCGACATCGTCGACGGGCTCGCGCATGCGCACCGGGCAGGCATCGTGCACCGCGACATCAAGCCCGACAACGTGATGATCGCCGACCGGCATGCGTTGCTCGTGGACTTCGGCGTCGCCAAGGCGATGAGCGACGCCACCGCGCACCATGACCTCACGAGCATCGGCATCTCGCTCGGCACGCCCGCCTACATGGCGCCCGAGCAGGCGGCGGCCGATCCGGCGATCGATCATCGCGCCGACATCTATTCGGTGGGCATGGTCGCGTACGAGATGCTCACCGG
>JAYTNC010000033.1:0-2888 GCA_043748515.1 Gemmatimonadota bacterium
CCTTCGGCATGGGACGCAGTTGCCGGCCGAGAACCTCGAACTGGGGCGCTCCACGAGCGCCTTCCTCACCCAAGTCCACGATCATCACGCGGTCCTCCTTGAGATTCAGGATCTGGCTGAGCTTCTCGGTGAGCAGTTGCCGCTCGACCCGCCCCAGCGAGCAGAGGAACACCGAGTACTGGATCGCCGACCCGAATCCGTGCATCGCGCGAAAGGTGCGCTGCAGCCGCTTGGAATCGGACACGTCATATGTCACCAGATAGCGTCGGCGCATGGTCACCTCGTGCTGAACGGCCGATACACTCCGACTTCGCCGAGCACCACGGCACGCAGCAGCCGCGCCTGGAGCTCTATCACGCGGCGGTACGAGACCACGTAGCCGAAGACCGGGTGATTGACCGTGTCGCCGAGGCGCCGCTCGTACGCGCGAATGATCGCCCGCCGCCCTGCAGGTGTGAGTGCCACGCCTCGGGCGCGGCGGACGAATGAATCCACCAACACCTCACCCTGATTGAGCGCCCGCACCGCGACGGAGTCCGCGATGATCGGACGGAACTCCTCGGCGAGGTCCAAGGCCAGGCTCGGCCGCCCATAGCGCGGTGAGTGCAGGAACCCCACGTACGGATCGAAACCGGTGACGAGCGCCGCGAGCGTGCAGTCGCGCACCAGCAGCGCATACAGGAACGAGAGCAACGCGTTCACCTCGTCCCGCGGTGGACGACGATTCCGGCCGCTCTCGGCGAATCGCGTGGCGGCCCACTCGCCGGCGCCGCGCAACATTCTCGGGAACTCGGCGAAATAGTGCCGTGCGGCCATCCCTTCCATTCCCATCAACTGCGCGGTGTCGGTCGCGCCCCGGGCCTGTCGCGCCTGCCATGCCATCGCACCGAGGACCCGTCGATCGGTCTCCTTCGCGTTCCGGCGCAGGAGCGTGCGCTGATTCTGGATCTTCCCAGCGACCATTCGATGCGCGATACCCAAAGACGACGCCGGGTCAGACGCGAGTGCGTGCTGGCGCACACGGACCTCCACATTCTTGTGGCCGACGCCCGCGTTCAACACGCCGTTCAGCCACCCCGAGGACGAGTGGAAGGTCACGGCGATCCCGTCGTCGCAGAGCGCGCGGAGGGCCTGGGTGGTCACCTGAACGTTCCCGTAGCAGGCGACCGAGGAGACGTCGATCGCGCGCACCGACGTGGGCGACTCCTCCGGGGCCGTCACGAGGAAGTTCGCATCGCGCTTCGCGATCACCGCCCCTTGTACCTGCACGTGCAACGGCAGTCCCTCGGGACGAGCCGGGACCAGGCGCCGCACCTCGTCGTCGGCGCCGTCGCCGGCCCAGGCGCGCGTCTCGTCCGGAAGGCAGATGGCATTGAGCGAACAGCGCGGGCATTTTGGACTGTCGACGAGCGGGGGCGGCAGCTTTCCGTCGCTCGCGAGGCGTCTCAGACCCGCGATCGCCCCTTCCGTGAGCGAGACAAGCTCCTCGTCGAACTCCACCGGGACGCGCGCTTTGGACTCGGCGAAGTAGATGACGCCGCCGTCCACCTCGTAGCCGTTGTCGCGCAGGATCAGTCCTTGGAGACAGACCTGTACCCGCTCGGGATCCCAGGCACCTTCGGGGATCGATGGCGCAGCACCGCGCTTGTACTCCACCGGTGTCGCCCTGCGCCCCGAGGCCTCGAGCAGATCGATGCGCGCGATCGCGCCGAGTCGTTCGGACGAAAGGAGGACCGACCTCGCGATGCGCACTGCCGGTTCGGACGGCGACCCATCGGGTCCGGTGGGCGGATCCTCAGGGTTCGGCACCGCGGTCGCCGGCTCGTCGTCCACGCGGCGATGCACCCATCGTCCGTGGATGGTGTCGAGGTTGTCATCCCATTCGCCCTGCACCCACTCGAGATATGCGAGTCGTGGACAGTAGACGAACTCGTTCACCATGCGCGCCGGAATGTGATCCGCCACTGCGGGGGTGCTCTCGACATCGGACATTGGCCAGCCTCGAGGGTTGGGTGACGCGGCGATGACGCACGCGCTCGAAGCTGTGGGGGCGCTCTGACATCGATGGTCCGGGCTCCCTTGCGAAACACAGATATGACCATATTTTTCTGGTCATATTCCTTCTTTCATTTACTACTTATGGCTGCCAAGCCGACGAAACGGACCAAGACGATCACGGCCACCGAGTTCAAGGCGCACTGCCTCGCGCTGATGGACGAGGTGCTTCGGACCGGGGATGAGATCGTGATCACCAAGCATGGGCGCGCCGTCGCGCGACTGGTCGCTCCGGACGGTGCGCTTCCGTCGACGTACGGCTGGCTGCGCGGCACGGTCACGTTCGTCGGCGATCCGACCGAACCCGAGGACGTTTGGTCGCTCGAAACGTCGATATTCCCGGAGGAGTGACCGTGGCGCGCCGCGCAGGTCGCGTCGCGGAAATAGCCTTTGCGGAGTACACTGCGCCGACGAATCGGGTGATGCTCGATACGCACGTGTGGATCGGGCACTTCGCTCCGGATGCCTATCCCATCGGCGACGACGCGCAGCGTGCGGTGTCCGCGGCCCAGCAGTCTGGCGGGATGCTCGTTCCGGACGTGGCGGCGTGGGAGATCGCACTCAAGGCGGGCCGCGGGTCGATGCGACTGCAACTCCCGATGCGAGAGTGGATCGACCGCGCCCGCTCCGCGCCTGGTACGCGGATGGTGCCGTTCACGGTCGAGTTGATGATGCGGTCGGCGGAGCTGCCGGCGGGAGCGCCGGCGGATCCGTTCGATCGCGGGATCATCGTGACGGCGATGGCGGTGGGGGCGCCGTTGGTGACGGCGGATCGAAGGATCCTTGCTTGGGCGGCGACGAGCGGGGCTTTGCGGGTGATCGCGGCGCGGTAG
>JAYTNC010000034.1:0-2830 GCA_043748515.1 Gemmatimonadota bacterium
GTGATCTCGAGCGCCAACGGTCTCCGCGGCGTGAAAGTCGCGTACGAGCAGATCAGCAAAGGCACCGACTGCCTCGACGCCATCATCGCCGGCGTGAACATCCAGGAGCTCGACGCCGAGGATCAGAGCGTCGGGCTCGGCGGCCTGCCCAACGCGGACGGTGTGGTGCAACTCGACGCGAGCTGCATGCACGGCCCCACCAAGCGTGCCGGCTCCGTCGGCGCTATCGAAGGCATCGCGACGCCGAGCCTCGTGGCGAAGGCCGTCATGGACTACACCGACCACATCATGCTCGTCGGTGAGGGAGCCAAGCGCTTCGCGCTCACGATGGGCTTCAAGGAACAGGAGCTCCTCACCGAGAAGACGCGGCAGGACTGGCTCCGCTGGAAGGCGCGCCTCAACAAGGACGACGCCTGGCTCGATCACGACGACGACGTCGCGATCAAGTTCACGACCGGCACGATCAACATGAACGCCGTGGATGCGCGCGGCGACATCAGCTCCGTGACGACGACGAGCGGGATGGCGTGGAAGATCCCGGGGCGGATCGGCGACTCGCCGGTGATCGGGGCGGGGCAGTACTGCGACAACAGCGTCGGCGCGGCGGGATCGACGGGGCGCGGCGAGGCGAACATCAAGGTCTGCGGCGCCTTCCTGACCGTGGAGTTCATGCGTCAGGGACTCGCGCCAGACGTCGCGGTGGTCAAGACGCTCGAGCGGCTCGTGGCGATGACGGAATCACGGCTGCTGCGCGCGGACGGGCGGCCGAATTTCGACATCCAGTTCTATGCGGTGACGAAGGACGGGCGGTATGCGGGGGGGACGCTGTATGAGGGGGCGCAGTTCGCGGTGTGCGATGAACGCGGAGCGCGGCTGGAGAAGTGTGTCTCCCTTTACCAGCGTCCCTCGCGCTAACTGCGGATGCGGAGGGGGGAGAGGGTTGCGGGTTGCGGGGGGCGGACAGGGATGCGGGGGATGGGGGTTTGCGGGGAGAGGGGACCTGCCGGGGTAGAGGAGAGGGAACCCCCCGCAGGTCCCCTCTCGCCCCGCATCGCTCACCAGCCCCCGCAATCCGCAACCCTCTCCCCCCTTCGCAACCCTCTCCCCCCCCTCCGCATCCGCAGTCAGCTGCCGAATGCTTTCGCCGTCCCGCTGACCTTCTCGGCCGCATTCACCAACGCACTCGCCGCCGCCGCGATCTCCTGTGTGCTCGCGCTCTGCTGCTCGCTCGCCGCCGCGACGTCCTGCATCGCGTTGGCGAAGTTCTGCGTGCCGGCCGTGAGCGAATCGAGTTTCGCCGTGATCTCCGCGGCGAGCGTCTTGCCGGTGGACGCGGTGTTGGCCATGGTGCCGACCCACTCGTTGGCCGCGTCGACGGCGAGTTCCACCTGCGTGAACGCCTGACGGCCGTGGCTCGTGGCAGCGCGCACGGTCTCGACGGTCGTGAGCGACCGCGCGCTCGTCTGACGCGCGGTCTCCATCTGCGCGATCAGGTCCTGCATGAGCTTGTCGGTGTGCTCGGCCGCCTCGGCCGAGCCCTGCGCGAGGCGGCGCACTTCGGTGGCGACGACGGAGAAACCCTCGCCCTGTTCGCCGGCGCGCGCGGCCTCCATCGCCGCGTTGAGCGCGAGGAGTTTCGACTGCCGCGCGATCTTCTGCACGAGCACGACGAAGCCGCGGATCTGGTCGGAGGCCGTCGCGAGCGACTCGGTCGCGCGGGCGCTCGCCTGCACGTCGAGCACGAGCGCGTCGAGCCGGCGGGCGCTCTCGTCGAGCTGCTCGTGGCTCTCGGAGGCGAGCGCCTTCAGCCGTTCGTTGCGCGCGATGCCTTCAGCGGCTCCGGCATCGACGGTCGCGGCCAGCGTGTTGAGGCGGCCGGCGTCGAGCGAGAGCAGCTTGATCGTGTCGGCCATGTCGGAGGCGTGTGCGCTCAGCGAACTCGCCGTCTCGGCGATCCCCGACGCGGCGGTCGCCATGTGCTCGGTGCCGCCGGTGATCTCCATCGAGCGGCGGGCCGTCTCGGCGGCGTTCTCGCGGATGAGCTGGCCGAGCCGGCGCAGTTCGCCGGACATCTCGACCATGCCGCGGGCGAGTCGGCCGAGCTGTCCGCCCTCGCCGGCGGCGGCCGGCGTGCGCGTGAGGTCGCCGGCGGTGATCGCTTCGGCGACGTCGGCGAGGCCGCGCAGCTGTTCCCCGACGAGCGGGGAGATGAACCAGCGGAAGAAGGCCGCCGCCGCGCCGGCCGCGAGGGTGACGGCGAGGGCCAGCAGCAGAACGAGGCCCCCGGCCTCGGCCATCGCGACGACGCGCGACCAGAAGCCGAGCAGCAGCGCGGCGAAGCCGGCGAGGCCGCCGATCGCGACCCACGAGGAGAGGCGATCGAGGAGGTGCGTACGCACCGCGTCGCCTTCGCCTGCGGCGCCTGGTTTGGTTCCCACTGAGGGCACGGCTAGATTGCTCAGAAATCCATCCAATTAATACTGATGACCGCACCTGTTGAGCCGATCGGTTACGACCCATCGGCGGTCGAAGCTCGCTGGCGCCAGCGCTGGGCCGACCGCGCCACGCACCGGACCGACCTCGCGCACGGGGAGAACCCGTTCTACGCGCTCATGATGTTCCCGTATCCGTCGGCCGAAGGGCTGCACGTCGGGAATCTCTTCGCGTTCACCGGATGTGATATCTATGCGCGATTCCAGCGCCTGCAAGGCCACACGGTCTTCGAGCCGCTCGGGTACGATGCGTTCGGGATCCACTCGGAGAACTTCGCGCTGAAGGTCGGGAAGCATCCGATGGACCTCATCCCGAGCAACATCCGGAACTTCCGCCG
>JAYTNC010000035.1:0-9991 GCA_043748515.1 Gemmatimonadota bacterium
CAGACCGGCCGACCGTCGCGTCGCTACCAGATCGCGGAGGCGATCACGATCACCACCACGACGACGCCGAGTCCGACCTTCATTCCCGTCGCGACCACGCGCCCGACGAGCGCCCCCCACGCGACATGCCCCGCGCGGTCGTGCTCGCCATGCTTCGAGTACTCGAGCGCGAGCGCGCCGAGGAACGCGCCGACGAACGACCCGACGATCGACCCGATCACCGGGATCGGCACGCCGACCACCGCGCCCACGATGCCGCCGATGAGCGCGCCCCAACCGGCGCGCCGCGAGCCGCCGTACCTGGTGGTGTAGCGCGACGCGAGGCCCCACTCGATCAGCTCGGCGACGAGCGCGAGCACCACACCGGCGATGACCGCGCCCCAAGACACGCTCGCGGCGGGCTCGAACGACTTCCAGAGCCCGACGCCGGCGAGGAACGCCCAGGTGCCGGGGAGGCCGACGGCGGTGAGCGGGAGACTCAGCAACCCGCCGAGCGCGAGGAGGATGGTGGGCATGCTGAAGTCTGGATGAAGGCTGAAGGATGAAAGTTGAAAGACGAAAGATGAACGGCGCCCGTGGTTCCCGCATCGCGGTTCCATCTTACATCCTTCGTCCTCCAACCTTAGTCTTGTGCCATGTCATCACGCGTCCGCCAGACCCTCACCCGCGTCATCGTGATCCAGCTGATCGCGCTGGCCCTCCTCTGGCTGCTCCAGCAGCGCTACGCGAGCTGACCGCGGATGCACTGGGTCAACTGGCTGATCGTCGTCGCGTACCTCGTCTTCGTCGTCGGGGACGGCCTGCGGCGCGCGCGCGGCGCGACGAACATCGAAGCGTACTTCCTCGCCAACCGCTCCCTCCCCTGGTGGGCGGTCGGGCTCTCGGTGATGGCCACGCAGCTCTCGGCCATCACGCTCATCGGCACCACCGGCCAGGGCGCGACCGACGGCCTCAAGTTCGTCCAGTTCTACTTCGGCCTGCCGATCGCGATGGTGATCCTCGGCGTCACGATCGTGCCCTTCCTGCACGGCGCCAAGGTCTACACCGCGTACGAGTACCTCGAGCGGCGCTTCGACGTGCGCACGCGCACGCTCACGAGCTTCCTGTTCCTCGTCTCGCGCGGCATGTCCGCCGGCGTCATCATCTCGGCGCCCGCCGTCGTGCTCTCGGCGATCTTCGGGTGGTCGCTCACCGCGTGCGTCGCCCTCATCGGCGTGCCGACGGTGCTCTACACGGTGATCGGCGGCGTGCAGGCCGTCACCTGGGCCGACGTGAAGCAGATGTTCGTGATCGTCGGCGCGGTGCTCGCCATGCTCTACGCGCTCGTCACGCGCCTGCCGGTCCCGCTCGACGACGCCTTCGCGATCGCCGGAGCCGCGGGCCGCATGCAGGTCTTCGACTTCTCGTTCAGCCTCACCAACCAGTACACGTTCTGGTCGGGCATCATCGGCGGCACCTTCCTGATGCTCTCGTACTTCGGCACCGACCAGAGCCAGGTGCAGCGATACCTCACGGCGAAGTCGGTGGACGAAGCGCGCAGCTCGCTCCTCATGAGCGCGTACTGGAAGATCCCGCTGCAGGCGATGATCCTGCTCCTCGGCGTGCTCGTCTTCCTCTATTACACCTTCGCGCCGGCGCCGCTCTACTACAATCCGACGCACGCCGAGGCGATGCGCGCCTCCGCGCCGGGGACGCTCGACTCGCTCAACGCGCGCTACACGATCGTCACGCAGGCGCGCAGCGAGGCGGCCTTCGCCGCCGTCGCCGCGCGTCAGGCCGGGGACGAGGCCGCGACCGCCGTCGCGATCGACGCGTACAAGGCGCAGGAGAGCGCAGCGGGGATCGTCCGCACGGAAGCACTCGCCGCGGCGGGCAAGGTCACCGGCGCGCCCACGCGCGACGTCAACTACATCATCCCGCGCTTCGTGCTCGACAACCTGCCGCTCGGCTTCGCCGGCATCTTCCTCGCCGCCGTGCTCGCCGCCGCGATGTCCAGCGTCGCCGCCGAGCTCAACTCGCTCTCCACCGCGACGGTCGTCGACTTCTACCAGCGCCACTACAAGCGCGAGGGGACCGATGCGCACTTCCTCAGCGTCTCGAAGTGGGCGACTGCGCTCTGGGGCGCTTTCGCATGCGTCGTCGCCACATACGCGGCGACGCTCGGGTCGCTCATCGAAGTCGTGAACCGATTCGGTTCGTACTTCTACGGATCGATCCTCGGCGTGTTCATCCTCGCGATGCTCCCGCGCGCCCGCGCGCTCGGTGCGTTCGTGGGGCTGATCGCCGGCATGGCGACGGTCGGCATCATCAGCTGGCAGATCCCGAGCATCGCGTTCCTCTGGCACAATGTCACCGGCGCGGTCACGGTGGTCGTGGTGGGACTGCTGCTCAGCGTGGGTCCGCCGCCGAAAGCCGCCTGACCTCGCGGGACCCGCCGCCTGCCCGGGCGGCGGCGAGGCGCGCCGGACGATGGCAGGATATGCTCGCCTCGCCGCATACGGTGCGCATCCGCTGCATGGCCATGCGTCCCCCTGCGCGCGCCGTGCGCGGCGTGTAGCCTCCGCACCATGTCATCGATCAGACTCATCGGCGTACCCATGGACCTCGGCGCCTCGCGCCGCGGCGTCGACATGGGCCCCTCCGCGGTCCGCTACACCGACCTGCGTGACCGCATCGCGAAACTCGGCCACACGGTCGAGGACACCGGAAACGTCCCCGTGCCCTTCCGCGAGGACGCTGCGAAGGGCGCACAGCGCGGCGCGCGTTACCTCGGTGCGATCACCGACGTCTGCGCCGAGGTCGCGGTGCGCACGCGCGCCGCGCTCGAGGCAGGACAGATCCCCGTCGTCCTCGGCGGCGACCATGCGCTCGCCGCCGGCAGCATCGCGGGCGCCGCGGCGCATCTCGCGACGAGGGGCGCGCGGCTCGGCGCCATCTGGGTCGATGCCCACGGCGACGTCAACACGCCGGGCTCGTCGAGTTCCGGCAACGTGCACGGTATGCCGCTCGCGGCGCTCCTCGGCAACGGCGACAAGGCGATGTCGGGCATCGCCGGCGCCGCGCCGGCGCTCCGTGCGAGTGACGTCGCGCTCGTCGGGCTCCGCGATCTCGACGGCCCCGAGCGCGCGCACATCAAGAAGTGGGGGCTTTCGGCCTTCACCATGCGCGCGCTCGACGAGCGCGGCGTCCACACGGTGATGCAGGAGGCGATCGCCATCGCCACGCGCGACACCGACGGCATCTGGGTCTCGTTCGACATGGATGTGATCGACCCGAGCGAGGCGCCCGGCGTGGGCACCGCGGTTCCCGGCGGGATGACCTACCGCGAAGCGCACCTCGCGATGGAGATGCTGGCCGACACCGGCAAGCTCGTCGGGATCGATCTGGTCGAGGTCAATCCCGTGCTCGACGAACGCAATCGCACCGCCGAGATCGCCTGCGAACTCATCCTGAGTGCGCTCGGCAAGCGCATTCTCTGACCGGGATCCCGAACTCATGGCCGAGTCGCTCCGTTACCACGCGCCTGATTTCAGCGCGCCGCATCTCGCGAACGCGCCGCCGGCGCGCACCGTGCCCGCCGAGCGGGACGGTGTGCTGCCGGACGGGTTCTTCGCGACGACGAATCTCCCGACGTACGTGAAGGGGCAGGACGGGCAGTGGACCCTGCCGCACGAACCGCGGATGGACGGCGTGCTCGTGCGCGACGCGAAGGGTGAGTGGTGGGTGCGTGAGGGGCGCCGCATCACGCAGGGCGACGCGGTCGTCGTCGGCGCGGCGGAGAACGGCAGCGAAGGCGTGCTCGTGCACGCGAGTGGCTTCGCGGGCGAGGAAGGCGCGCATGGCGACTTCCATTTCATGAGCAGCCAGGTCTCACGCGAGAAGCCGATCGACTACCGCGCGATCGCGCGGATGCTCGTCGAGGAGAAGCGCCGCGGCGGCTACACGCTCTGGGTGACCGGGCCGGCGCTCGTGCATTCGCGCGCGCGCGACAATCTCGTCTGGTTCATCCGCAACGGGTACGTGCAGGCGCTGCTCGCGGGGAACGCGGTCGCGGTGCACGACATCGAAGCGGCGATCGTCGGCACGACGCTCGGCATGACGAGTGAGGGCGAGCCCACGGCCGGCGGGCACGCGGCGCACATGCGCGCGATCAATGCCGTGCGCCGCGCGGGTTCGATCGCCGCCGCGGTGCAGCAGGGGATCATCACGGGCGGCATCATGCACGCCTGCACGGTGGAGGAGGTCCCCTACGTGCTCGGCGGCTCGATCCGCGACGACGGACCGCTGCCGGACGTCTTCACCGACGCCGTCGCGGCGCAGGAGGCGACGCGCAAGCACACGATCAAGGCGACGATGGCGGTGATGATCGCGACCGCGCTGCATTCGATCGCGGTCGGCAACATGCTGCCGGCGTACTACCGCGACGCGGCCGGCGAACTGCATGAACTGCCGACGATCTGCGTCGACGCGAGTGAGTTCCTGGTGAGCAAGCTCAAGGATCGCGGGACGCACCAGGCCGTCGGCGTGGTCACGAACGCGCAGGACTTCATGAGCATCCTGCGTGCGGCCGTCGAACGCGAAGTCTCGGGGGATGCGGGGTGAGGAGGGGGGAGAGGGGTGCGGAGTGCGGGGGGTGGTGATGGATGCGGGGAGAGGGGGGTGAGGGACGAGGGGGCCGTCCCGCTCCCCTTTCCAACCCCCGCACCCCTCTCCGTTCAACCCAACCGCACCCCAGCCGCACTCCAACCCGCCGCATTCGCTGTGGACTCGATCGCGACCGCGGTGTCGACCACGATCTTCCCGCCCTCGAGCCGCACTGCATAACGATCGAGGCTCCTCGGCGCCTTGCCCTGGATGCGCGTCCCCTCCGCCTTGAACGTGCTCTTGTGCTTGGGGCAGTAGAAGCGGCTCGCCGCCGGCTGCCACTGCACCATGGTGCCCTTGTGCGGGCACTCGAGGCTGAATGCGTGCACCATGCCCTGGTAGCGGACGAGGATCAGCCGGCTCGCCTTGTCGATCGTCGCGCCGTCGGCGGTGGGGACGTCGTAGCTGACGGTGCCTGACGAGCCGGTGCGGCCGGTCGCGTACTCGCGCGCGAGCGCATGCAGCGGCGCCGCCGCGCCGGCGATCGCCGTGAGCACCGCCACCGCCATGAGTCCATCACGCAGGAAGGCGCGGCGACCGGTGGTCACCGCGCACTCATCGCTGCCGCAATCGTCATGATCCGTCTGCCGGTGCGTCTCGGACATCCGTGCTCCTCTGTGTCGGGTGCATATTTGACTCCCATGTACGACCGATGTTACCCCCGCCCACGTCACACGTGCCCCGTCGCGCCGCAATTGCGTTCATCTTCGTCTCGATGGTGCTGGACATCGTGGCGTTCGGGATCGTCATCCCCGTCCTGCCGCAGCTGATCAAGGGGTTCCTCGGCGGCGACACGGCGCGCGCCGCCGCCTGGTACGGGATCTTCGGGACCACTTGGGCGGCGATGCAGTTCATCTGCTCGCCCTTCCTCGGCGCGCTCTCCGACCGGTTCGGCCGGCGACCGGTCCTGTTGTTGTCGATCCTCGGACTCGGACTCGACTACCTGCTCATGGCGCTCGCGCCCACGCTCATGTGGCTCTTCGTCGGCCGCGTGCTCTCGGGCATGACCGCGGCGGGATTCGCGACGGCCGTGGCGTACATCGCCGACGTGACGCCGCCCGAGAAACGCGCCGGTGCGTACGGACTCGTCGGCGCGGCCTGGGGATTCGGTTTCATCGTGGGGCCCGCGCTCGGCGGCATCCTCGGCGCGACCGACCCGCGTCTGCCCTTCTTCGTCGCCGGTGGACTCGCGCTGCTCAACGCCGCCTACGGGTTCTTCATCCTTCCGGAATCGCTGCCGCCGGAGAAGCGCGCGCCGTTCAAGTTCTCGCGCGCCAATCCCGTCGGGTCGCTCAAGCTCCTGCGCGCGCATCCGCGGCTGCTCAGCCTCGCCTCGGTGAGCCTGCTCTACAGCCTCGGGCATACGGTCTTCCCGAGCGTGTTCGTGCTCTGGGCAGGGTACCAGTTCGACTGGAACGCGCGGCAGATCGGTCTCTCGCTCGCGGCGGTCGGCGTGGCGAACGTGATCGTGCAGGGCGGGCTCGTGCGGCCCTTCGTGAAGCGACTCGGCGAACGCCGCGCGCTCGCGATCGGCGCCTTCTTCGGCACCGTCGGGTTCGCGCTGTACGGCATCGCCGCGACGGTGCCCGTCTTCTGGTTAGCCGCCGCGCTCTATTCGCCGGCGGGTTTCTTCAATCCGTCGTTGCTGGGACTCATCTCGCAGCGGGTCGGACCGTCGGAGCAGGGGCAGGTGCAGGGCGCGAACAGCAGCATCATGGGCATCGCCGGCATGCTCGGACCGGGCCTCTTCACGTCGGTCTTCGCCTGGTCGATCCGCGAAGGCGCAGGCTGGCACCTCCCCGGGCTGCCGTTCCTGATCGCGTCGGCGATGTTCGCGCTCGCCGGGATCCTCGCCTGGCACGCGACGAGGCACTCTCCGACTGGCGCGGCGGCGGCGGGCAGGGCATTGTAGCAAGGCAGGTCCACCCGCGCGGAGACGAGCATGGCGTTCACGACTGAGGCGCAGTCGATCTGGGATCAGGTACCCGAGGCCACGCGTGCGCGGCTGCTCGACAGCGGATTCTGCGCCCACTGCCTGACCACGCGGCACTTCGAACTCACCGAGGGCGAGATCCGCGGCAAGGAACTCGCGTTGATCGGCAAGTGCGGCACCTGTGGGCACCGCGTCGTGCGGTTGATCGAGATCTGACCATGACATCCACGATCCGCACCCGATCGCTCGCGCTCGCGGTCGTGAGCATCGCGCTCATGCCGTCGAGCGCGCAGGCGCAGCGATGGAAGCCGATCGGACAGACCGTCACCGGCAGTGCGGTGTTCATCGATCCGTCGAGCATCTCGAAGAAGGACAGCATCATCACGGCGACGGTGCGCGTGGTGTTCAAGGAGCCAACGCCGACGCCCAAGGGACCGATCACCGGTTCGCGCGCGATCGCGATGTTCAACTGCGCGCGGAAGACCGTCGCGGTGAAGGAGAACATCATCTGGCACGACGAACGGAAGGGGACGATCTACGAGAAGCGGACGCCGCGGCAGCCGGGGTTCGGGCCGGTGTTCACGTCGAACTTCTCGGGGGTGGCGCTGGCGTACCTCTGCGCGCCGCCCGCGGCGCCCGTTGCGCCTCGGGCTTCGGGCACGCCGAGGACGCCGCCTGCTCCACTTATCTCTTGATGCGGGATGCGGTGGGGGGAGAGGGGTGCGGAGTGCGGGGGGTGGAGAGGGATGCGGGGGGAGGGAATGAACAGGGGGGCCGAGCTCAGCTCGGTCCCCCTGTGTGCATCGCGGTCGACTTCTCTCCTCTGACCTTGAGACTTCATCGGCTCACTTGAAGGCGAGGAATCGCTCCAGCCGCCCCACTTCTTTCGCGTTCACGTACTTCCCGATCTCGCGCCGGAACTGCTCGGCGCTCGTCCAAGGGCGGTACTCCTTGAACTCGCGCAGCATGCGCGCGCCGAAGCCGGGGATCGTGTTGAGGTCCTCGTCGCTCGCGGTCGTCGGGTCCATCGGCACGAAGGCGTACTGCGCGAGGCGCGCGACCTCCTCGGCGTTCACGTACTTGCCCATCTCGCGACGGAAGACCGCGAGGTTGTTGTAGGGCCGGTACTCGAGGAACTCACGCGTCATGCGCGGACCCATGCCGGGAACGAGCTGGATCTCCTCGCGTGTCGCCGAGTTGAGGTCGATGTGCACGAAGAGCCTCGGGTAGAGCTCGGTGCGCTGCTCCTTGCTGAGCTTCGGCGCGAGGAAGGCGTCGTACGCCGTCGCGTTGGCGAACGGGCGCGCGGCGACGAGCTCCTTGGCGAGGGCCGTCGTCATGTGCGGCATCGCGGCGATCTCGGCTTCGGGAGCGGAGTTCGCATCCTTCGTCGTGACCGACTTGCCGACCTGCGCCGGCGCCGCAGAGGCGATGAGGAGCGTGGCGGCGAGCGCGACGAGCGCGCGGGAGCGGAGTGAGCGCATTCAGGTGTCCTTGTCGGTGAGGGCGGGGTGACGGTACGCGTACAACAGGCCGAGCAATCCGAACTGCACGAGCGTCCCGGGCGCGAGCGTCGGCGCTTCGCCGCGGAAGACCTCGAGCCAGAGGTCGAAGCCGAGCAGCGACGGATCGAACTCGCGCTCCATCTCGTAGTTGCCCTTCACGTGCAGGAACATCCCCACGGGTCCCGCGACGACGAGCATGAGCATCACGGTCTGGAAGGCGCGGAGGCTCCGCTTCCTGCCGTCCAGCCAGTGCCAGGCGGTCACGACGAGCGTGAGCGTGAGCAGGCCGAACGGGATGAACTGGGGTTTGTCCTCGTAGTGCTCGAGCAGGATCAGCTCGCCCACGAGTCCAGTTGCGCCGATGACGAGCAGCACGAGGAGCCCGCGGCGCAGCAGGGAGAGCAGGTCGGTGGTCGTCACGGAAGCTCGGGTCGGGGGGGCCGGACAGCAGGGTGGACGCCGGTCACCGTTGAACGTAAGTCAATCGGGCCGCATCTTCACGCGGGGCCGGCCGCCGGCGCCCCTTCCCCCCGCACGAGGTCACGATGGGCAAGCTCCCGCTCCTCTCCGACATCGAGATCCATCGCCGCCTCGCCGCGCTTCCCGGTTGGCAGCGTCACGGTGTCTCGATCAAGCGCACCTTCACGTTCGCGGGCTTTCCCGAGGCGGTCGCGTTCGTGCAGCGGCTGGTCGTCCCGGCCGAGGCGATGAGCCATCATCCCGACGTCGATGTGCGCTACGACCGCGTGATCGTCACGCTCTCCACGCACGACTCGGGCGGGATCACGGAGAACGATCTGGTGCTCGCGGAGCGGATCCAGGGGTAGACGCGCCCGTGCGAGACCGGGTCGCAGAGTCTCTACGGCGCGGAGGTCCCGTCGGCAGCGAGCCGCCGCAGCGCCACCTGCCCGTTCATCGACCGCGCATGCACCGTCCGCCCGCCCACGCCGAGCGTGCCCCGGATGCTGCGTTTGCTCGCCTCGCCGGTCATCATCACCGGGAAGTCGGTCGACACGCTGCCGTTGGTCACGCCGAGGTCGACGAGCGCATCAGAGGGATCGGGCAGGTAGATGAAGACGTCGCCATTGAGCGTCTTGCCGATCACCGAGTCCGCGCCCGCGATCGACGCCATGCGGATGTCGACGCTGCCGTTCATCGTCTCGGCCTCCACCGGCCCCACCGCCGTCGCGACGCGCACGTCGCCGTTCATCGTGCGAGCCTTCACTGGCGCGCTCGCCGACGCCGAGACGTTGCCGTTGATCTCGAGAAGGTCGAGCTTCACGCCGGGCGGCACGGTGACCTTGAAATAGACCTTCGCGTCGGTGGCCTTGGTGTGCAGCTTCGCGTCGTAGTCGGCGATGCTGCACGAGCCCTCGCCCCATACGGCGCAGATGAGCGCGTCGGAGCCCTGCCGACTCCCGGACATCCGCAGCGTCTCGTCGGGATTGCCGCGGCGCCACTCGATGCGCGCGGTCACGCGCGCGGTGTCGTCGGTACCCACGACGACCTCGATGTCGCCCTGCATGGAGCGCACCGCGAGCGTCGCTCCCGCTGGCATCACGTCGGACCAGGTGAACGCGTTGTCGCGGACCTGGAGTGGGCCCTGCTCCTTGTCGCAGGCCGTGGCGAGCAGAGCGAGGGCGAGGAGGATCGGAAGGAACGGACGGCGGCGCATCGGGACTCCGGGGTGGGCGATGCCCCAATGTACGAGCGCGGGGGGACCGGGGTTTCCCGGTCCCCCCGCTGAGGCCGCGCCGCCAAGCTGCCGCGTGCGTCGCGCCGATGTGCCTCCTGCCGCCTACAGCTTCCGCAGGCGGATGCTGCCGTTCACCGTATTCGCGCGGATCGTCGGGCCGCCCTCGCCGAGCTTCGCACGGATGCGGCGCGGATTGATATTGCCGTCGAGCGT
>JAYTNC010000036.1:0-1821 GCA_043748515.1 Gemmatimonadota bacterium
TCGAGTTCGAACAGCGCCGCAAGCAGGGATGGGGGTACTTCATCACGGGCGAGCAGATCGAGAAGCGCAACCTTCCCGTCTCAGCGGACTACCTGCGTCTCGCGCCCAGCATCTCGCTCGCGCCGTCGCCGAATGCCTCGGGCAATCCTGACCTCGTCGCGATCAGCAAGCGCGAGGGCGGCTCGATCTACGGCGATGGGGCCGGCGCGTGCGCCATGCAGATCGTGATCGACGGCGTGCCCATGCCGCCGCGCTTCCCGCTGGAGTTGCTGCCGCCGACCAAGGACCTCGCCGGCATCGAGGTCTACGACGGTCCGGCCACGGTGCCCGCGCAGTTCAGCGGTGTCGATCGGCGCTGCGGCATGGTGCTCTTCTGGACGAAGGACTACTGACCGGTCAGCGCTCGGCCTGAGCTGCGGGCTCGGCTTCGCACGCGGCGCCGCTCACGCCAGGTCCAGCGTCCACTCCACGGGGATCTCCCGGTCGAGGCTGTCGCGCACCGAGCAGTACTTCGTCACCGCGAGCTCGATCGCCCGTTCGGCGTGCACGCGCTCGATACCCACGCCGCGCAACTTGTACGTGATGTGGATCCGCACGAGCCGCGCCGGCACGGAGCTCGCGCGTTCGCCGGCGACATCGATGGTGAGCCCCTGCACCGGCGTGCGACGCTTCTCGAGGATGTCGACGACGTCGACGCCCGTGCACGAGGCGAGCGCGCAGAGCAGCGTGTCCACGGGGCCGGGACCGGTCGTCGCGTCGGCGTCGATCCGGATGCTCTGCTGGCTCCCCAGCCGGCTGCCGTCGAACCGGTGGTCGCCGTCCCAGCGCACGACCACGTGGTTCACTTTCTTCGGCGCTTCCTCGGTCATGGCTCGCTCCCCAGCGTGATCGGTGTGCGGACGGCATTGCCCCACTCGGTCCAGCTGCCGTCGTAGTTGCGGACCTTGTCGTAGCCGAGCAGGTAGGTGAGCACGAACCAGGTGTGCGACGACCGTTCGCCGATGCGGCAGTACGTCACCACGTCGGTGCCCGGCCTGAGCCCCGCCTCGCCCTCATAGATCGCGCGCAGCTCCGCCGCGCCCTTGAACGAGCCGTCGGCGTTCGCCGCGCGCGCCCACGGCACGCTCCGCGCGCCGGGGATGTGCCCGCCGCGCAGCGTCCCTTCCTGCGGATAATCCGGCATGTGCGTCCGCTCGCCCGTGTACTCCGGCACCGAACGCACGTCGATCATCGCGCCCTGCGCGCGCTGGTGCGCGAGCACGTCGGGGAGGAAGGCGCGGATGCGCGCGTCGTCGCGAGCGGGTGCCGTGTACGCCGAACGCGCGACCGTCGGCACCTCGGTCACCATCGGGCGTTCTTCCGACTCCCACTTCGCACGGCCGCCGTCGAGGAGGCGCGCGTTGGTGAAGCCGAACAGCTCGAACACCCAGAGCGCATACGCCGCCCACCAGTTGCTCTTGTCGCCGTAGAGGATCACCGGCGTCGTCGCGTCGATCCCGCGGGCGCGCAACAGCTCGGTGAACGCCTCGGGCGACACATAGTCGCGCTGCACGGGGTCGTTGAGGTCGGCGTGCCAGTCGATCTTCTGCGCGCCCGGGATGTGCCCCATGTCGTAGAGGAGCACGTCCTCGTCGCTCTCGAGGATCCGCAGTGCAGGATCGGCGAGGTGCGCGGCGAGCCACTCGGTGCTCACCAGCTTCTCGGGCCGGGCGTACCCCTTCGCCGCGATCGCGGCCTCGGTCTCGTTCGTCATGGCCGAAAACTAGCGGGGTGCGCGCCGCCCGAACGGGAGCCGGTTGAGCACCACGCGACCGTTCGTGA
>JAYTNC010000037.1:0-5157 GCA_043748515.1 Gemmatimonadota bacterium
GCGTAGCCGCCGGTGAGCACGACCCGCGTCGATTCGGTGCCGGCCGGCGGGATCGGGGGGAGTCCGAGGCCGGGGCGGTTGCGCAGCCCCTGCTGCAACCCCGTCTCGGAGAAGGCGGCCGCCGACTGCGACTGGATGGACGCATCGTCGGCCGAGCGCTCGCTGCTCATCATGGAGAAGCCGGAGGCCAACGCGCCGACCAGGATGAACATCACGAGGATGACCATCGGCAACGCGAAACCGGAACGGGACCGAAGTGAGGTGCGCATGATCAGAATACCGCGTTACGGAAGAAGATCGAGAGCCGCACCGACGACTGCTCCGGCGCGTTGGTCCCGGGCGAGTTCCGCTCACTCTCGCCCACGAGCACCAACTCGATGCCCGTGATGGTGTTCAGGGAACCCGGCGGGTTCGCCTGCGAAGTCGACGCGCCGCTCACGTAGTACCGGAAGATCGCGGTGTTCTCGAACGGCACCGCGACCTCCTCGGCCGCGCCCCCCGTGACGGTGCGCCAGAGCGCGGTGCGCCCCGGCACGAGCGTGCTCGCGGCGAGCGCGTACGTGATCCTCTGATAGAGCAACACGGGGGCACCCGCCGAGAGAACCGGCAGCGCCGGGCTGAGCACGAGGAGCGGGGCGCCCGTGATCGGCGTGATGCCGACGGCCGTGCAGGTCAGCGACGAACCGGCGCTCGGCGCGGTCGTCGACGACACGTACGTGTACGGCGAGTTGAGCGACGTGTCGCGGTGCGCGTAGCCGCGGAAGACCGCGGTCGCGCGGGTGAGCGAGTCCACCGGGATGAACGCGACCGTGCTCGCCGCACAGTTCACGCCCATCGCATACGGCACGTTCACGGTGATCGAGGTGGTCGAAGCCGCCGAGATCCCGCGCGGCTCGATCATGCGCATCTCGTCGCGGACGATGTTGAGCGCGTTGCGCGCGACGGCGCGCGCGTCGCGCGCACCGGTCGCGCGGGCGAAGAAGCGGGTCTGTGAGACGAGCAGCTGCGAGATCCCCAGACCGACGATGCCCAGGAGCACCACCGCCACGAGGATCTCCGCGAGGGTGAATCCGCCGCGGCGCTTCATGAGAAGAGCGACCCGGTGGGCGGCAGGCTGCGATCCACCCGCACGGTGTCGGAGCGGAAGGCCGTGTTGGTGGGGATGATGATGATCCGGATGCGCCGGATCGCCTGCGTCGGGCTCGTGATCGTCACGCATCGCTGATGCCGGTAGGACGCGAGAGCCGTCACCGTGGTGCAACCGGTGCTCGACGTGAGGTTCGCGAAGGGCATGGTGGCGTAGAGGTCGACGGCGGTCGAGATCGCCGAGGCGCGGTCGACGCCGATGGCCGCCACACGGGTGCGCAGCGCGTACCGCATGGTCACCACCGTATGGACGGTGGCCATCAGACCGAGGAGCGTGACGGCGACCATCACCTCGATCAGCGAGATGCCGCGGCGGTTCTTCATCATTGCCTCCTCACGATTCCGGTGGCCGTTCGGGACACGTTCTGTGAGAGCCCCGAGCCGGACACGTTGACGCGCACCGCCGCATTCGCCCGGCCGTTGGGAAAGATGGTGATCCCCGAGGACGGCGTGATCGCCAGCGTCGCACGCAGGTCGAAGGTCGGACCGAAGTTGCGGCTCTTGATCGCGTTGCCGGTCGCCCGGTCGTTGATGCGCAGCGTCGTGCCGGCGAGCGTGACCGTGACCGGCGAACGACGACGCACCGCCAGCTGCGACGCCTCGGAAAGCATGCCCTCGACCACCGAGGCCGATCGCAACACGCGGTCGCGCGCGATCTGCCGGCCGATCGCCCCCGCCGACATCGCGACGAGCACACCGGCGATCACGATCACGACCAACAACTCGATCAGCGTGAAGCCGCGCCGGAACGCGGGGCTTCGGCTCGAATCTTGGGATTTGGGCACAGCGGTGCTCCTGGGTGACCCTGACGTCCTAAATGACGACCGGCGACCCTCGCCAGTCAGCCCACATCATCACAGTGTGACGCTCAGTCCGCCAGAGCACCCGATTCGAGCAGGTGACGCGCCTCACCGAGGACCCGGGTCTCTACGTCCGCGAGGCTTCCCGAAATGAGGGCCCCCGACGCGCGCGCATGCCCGCCCCCGCCGAACGCCCGGGCGAGGGTGTTCACGTTCACTCCAGCCAAGCTACGGAACGAGACCTTCACCTTGCCGTGCCCGAGATCACGGAACAGCAGAGCCAGCCGGACGCCGGCGATCGACCGGGGGTGCTCCACGACCCCGTCCAGGTCCTCGCTCGACACCCCGTGCCGCTCGAGCGCTCCCGCCACGACCTTCACCCAGGCCATCCCGTGCGGCATGTCGACTTCGAGCGTGTCGAGGGCGTCGCGCAGCAGGTGGAGCCGGCCGAGCGGCACGCTTCCATAGATACGGGCATACATCTGTTCCGGGTCGACGCCGGCCGTGAGCAGTTCGGCGGCCACGGCGAGGCAGCGGGGCGACGTGTTCCCGAACCGGAAGCCGCCGGTGTCGGTCACGAGCGCCGTGTAGAGCGACTTGGCGATCGGCGTCGTGATCGTGAGTCCGCGCTCCCGCGCGAAGTCGAACACCAGTTCCGCCGTCGCGCAGGCCGCGGTGTCGCTCAGCATCGTCTTGCCGGGCGGTTCGTCCCCCGGCAGGTGGTGGTCGATCACCAGCGCGTCCACCGGCAGGGCCCTCACGGCCTCGGCGAGCTGTCCCAGGCGACCGACGTCGCTGATGTCGAGGACGATCAGGCGGTCGACGCTCCTGAGCGCCTTCGCGCCCTCGGCCGAACGGTCCTCGACGTCCTCGCCGAGGAGCCAGCGGAAGAGCTCCGGCCAGGGCGTCGGGTTCACGATCACGGCGCGAACACCCATCTGCCCGAGCAGTCGCGCGAGCGCGGTCTGCGAACCGCACCCGTCGCCGTCGGCGTTGATATGCGTGGAAAGCGCGACGGTCATGCCGGGACGCAACTCGGCCGACAGGCGCTGGATCGCCTCGCGGCGCGCCGCTGGGACCAGGAGCAGGTCACTCACCGGCGCGTCCGAGCTTGGAGTGCGAACGGCCGTAGAAGACGTAGATCGCGAGGCCGATCCCCATCCAGATCGCGAGCCTCCACCAGGTGTCGGTCGGCAGGTTGTACATGAGCCAGCCGCAGATCGCGATCCCGGCGAGCGGCACGAACGGCACCCAGGGCGTCCGGAACGGACGCTTGAGCTCCGGGCTGCGATAGCGCAGCACGAGGATGCCGGCGCAGACGATCACGAAGGCGAAGAGCGTGCCGATGGAGACCAGCTGCCCGAGCAGCCCGATCGGAAAGAGCCCGGCGACCACCGCGGCGACGACGCCGGTGACGATCGTCGCGAGCCAGGGCGTGCCGAACTTCGGATGCACGCGCCCGAAGAGCGGCGGCAGCAGGCCGTCACGCGACATCGCGTAGAAGATGCGCGGCTGGCCCATGAGCATCACGAGCACCACCGAGGCGAGACCCGCGATGGCGCCGAGCGTCGCGAAGTACTTGAGCCAGGCGAGCTGGGGCCCGGCGGCGTCGAGCGCGACGTAGACCGGTTCCGCGACGTCGAGCCGCATGAACGGCACCATGCCGGTCATCACGAGCGCCATGAGGATGTACAGCACCGTGCAGACCGCGAGCGATGCGAGGATGCCGATCGGCAGGTCACGCTGCGGATTCTTGGCCTCCTGCGCCGCCGTCGACACCGCGTCGAAGCCGATGTACGCGAAGAAGATCACGCCCGCACCGGCGAAGATGCCGCTCCAGCCGTACTTGCCCGGCACGAGCGCGCCGGTCGCGTCGGTGAGCTGCGCGGGGATGAACGGGCTCCAGTTGGCCGTGTCGACGTAGAACGCGCCGAAGCCGATCACCAGCAGGACGATCACGACCTTGATGTAGACGATCACGTTGTTGAAGCGCGCCGACTCCTTGATGCCGACCACGAGCAGGGCGGTCATGAGGAGCACCAGCAGGACGGCGGGCAGGTTCATGATCGCGCCGGTGCGCACGAGCGTGTGCGTCCCCTCGACGGCGAAGGGCGCGGTCGTGAGCGAGGTCGGGAGCACGATCCCGAGGTCGCCGAGGAACTGCACGAAGTAGCCCGACCAGCCCACCGCGACGGTCGAGGCCGCGAAGAGGTACTCGAGGATCAGGTCCCACCCGATGATCCACGCGAGGAGCTCGCCGAGCGTCGCGTAGCCGTAGGTGTACGCGGAGCCGGCGATCGGGATCATCGACGCGAACTCGGCATAGCAGAGCCCGGCGAAGGCGCAGCCGGCGCCCGCGATGAGGAACGAGATCACGATCGCGGGCCCGGCGTGCTGCGCCGCGGCGGTGCCCGTGAGCACGAAGATGCCGGCGCCGACGATCGCCCCGATCCCGAGGAGGGTCAGGTTCATCGCGGTGAGGGTGCGCTTGAGGGAGTGCTCCCCCTCCCCGCTCGCCTCCTGCATCAGGCTCGTGAGGGACTTCTTCGACCAGATCGACATGTCAGACGCTGTAGTTGGGCGCTTCGCGCGTGATGACCACGTCGTGCGGATGCGACTCGCGAAGGCCGGCGGGCGTGATGCGGACGAACTCGGCCTCGGTGCGTAGCGCGTCGATCGAGCCACACCCGGCGTAGCCCATGCCGGAGCGCAGGCCGCCGACCATCTGGTAGAGTACGTCGGAGACGGGGCCCTTGTACGGGACGCGGCCCTCGATGCCCTCGGGCACGAACTTCTTGGACGACAGTTCGCTGTCCTGGAAGTAGCGGTCGGCGCTGCCGTCCTGCATCGCCGAGAGTGAGCCCATGCCGCGGATCATCTTGAAGCGGCGGCCTTCCATGAGGAGCGACTCCCCCGGGCTCTCTTCGGTGCCCGCGAGCATCGAGCCCATCATCACGGTCGACGCGCCGGCGCCGATCGCCTTGACGATGTCGCCGGAGTACTTGATGCCGCCGTCGGCGATGATCGGGATGCCGGCCGCGCCGGCGACGGCGTCGAGGATCGCCGTGAGCTGCGGCACGCCGATGCCGGTGACGACGCGCGTCGTGCAGATCGAGCCTGGACCGACGCCCACCTTGATCGCGTCGACGCCACGCTCGACGAGCGCGCGGGCCGCGGATTCGGTGGCGATGTTGCCGGCGATCAGCTGCAC
>JAYTNC010000038.1:0-2267 GCA_043748515.1 Gemmatimonadota bacterium
CCTCCGCTTCGCGCTTCCCGAGCACCGCCATGTAGGGGACCTTCATGATCTCGCCGTCCCGGATCCGGTAGTTGAGCGTGTCGCTGCGTTCGTCGCAGATGGCGCGGATGCCGGCGGCCCGGAGCTTGGCCGTCACCTCCCGGGCATACCCCGAGACCTCGTCGGAGATCGGCAGCACGCGCACCTGCTCCGGCGCGAGCCAGACCGGGAAGGCGCCCGCGAAGTGCTCGATGAGGATCGCGATGAACCGCTCGAACGAACCGCTCACCGCGCGGTGGATCACCACCGGCCGGTGCGCGGCGTTGTCCTCGCCGGTGTACGCGAGGTCGAACCGCTCCGGCGCGTTGTAGTCGAGCTGGATCGTGCCCAACTGCCAGGCGCGTCCGATCGAATCCATCACGTCGAAGTCGATCTTGGGACCGTAGAAGGCGCCGTCGCCCTCCTTCAGCTCGTACGGACGCCCCGTGCTGTCGAGCGCCGCGCGAAGTGCGCCCTCGGCGCGGTCCCACAGGTCGTCGGAACCGATCCGCTCCTCGGGACGCGTCGCGAACTTGAGCCGCGCCGTCAGGCCGAACGTGTCGTAGTACGCGAGGATGAAGTCCATGAGGAACTTCACCTCGTCGGCGATCTGGTCCTCGCGCAGGTACACATGGCAGTCGTCCTGCGAGAACTGCCGCACGCGCGTGAGGCCGGAGAGCGCGCCCGAGATCTCGTTGCGATGCAGCACGTCGAAGGTGACGTAGCGCATCGGGAGTTCGCGGTACGAATGCTTGTGCGAGTGGAACAGCAGATGATGCGACGGGCAGTTCATCGGCTTGAGCGACATGCTCAGCGCGTCCTCGGGCGATTCCGCCTGCTCCGCATCTTCCTTGTCCCACACGAGGAACATGTTCTCCTTGTACTTCCCCCAGTGCCCCGACTGCTCCCACAGCTTCTTCGTGTAGAGGAGCGGCGTCTTGATCTCGAGGAAGTCGTCGCGCTGCCGCTCGCGCACGAAGCCCTCGAGCGCGTTCCAGAGGTGCGTGCCGCGCGGCGTCCAGAAGGCCGCGCCGGGCGCGTGCGGGAAGAACTGGAACAGGTCGAGCTGCTTGCCAAGCACGCGATGGTCGCGCTTCTTCGCCTCTTCCATCTGATGGAGCCGCGCCTCGAGCTCCTCCTTCTTGAAGAAGGCGGTCGCATAGATGCGCTGCAGCATCTGCCGCTTCTCGTCGCCGCGCCAGTACGCGCCGGCCGCGGAGAGCAGCTTGAAGTGCTTCAGGTACGAGGTGTCGGGGACGTGCGGCCCGCGGCACAGGTCGGTGAACTGGCCGTCGGTGTAGGTCGAGAGGATCTCGTCCGAGCCTTCGAAGTCCTCGAGGCGCTCGAGCTTGAGCGGGTCGTCGGAGAAGACCTGCTTCGCCTCAGCCTGCGAGACTTCGGCGCGCACGAACGGATATTTCTCGGCCGCGACCTTCCGCATCTCCGCTTCGATCGCCTCGAGGTCGTCGGGCGTGAACGGCTTGGCGACGTCGAAGTCGTAGTAGAACCCGTCCTCGATCGCGGGCCCGAAGCCGATCGCGGCCTCCGGGCGCAGCCGGCGCACCGCCGTGGCGAGGATGTGCGCGCCGGAGTGCCGCAGCACCGCGAGCGCGCGCGGATCCTTCTCGGTGATCACCTGGAACGCGCCGCTGCGGCGCAGCGGCGTCATCAGGTCCTGCACCTCGCCGTCCACCGAGACGGCGATCGCGGCGAGCAGGAGCCGCGGACCGATCGTCGCGACCACGTCGCGCGCCAGGGTGCCGGGCGCGACTTCGCGGGTCGCGCCGTCGGGAAGGGTCAGGACGATCAGGGCGGGCGCGGCGGCGGCGGTCATCGGGACATCGCTTCGAGCAGGATGGGCACCGAGCGTCCGCGAAGCAGGACGATCACCAGTCCGGCGAGCACGAACGCCATGAACGCGCCCCACAGGATCACGAGCCCTTTGGAGAGCGGCGCGTCACCCTTCGGGAGGAACGGAGAGCGTTCGGACATTGAGGGGGAGGTCGGTGCGAAAGCGAGGCGCGGGGGGATTTCCTGCTTGCCGAAGCGCGCCACAGGGGTCAGCCTTCAAAGTAGCGGGGCGATCCGAGCCCCGCCAACCACGTCCAGGCCACGCATGCGCACCATCCGAGTCGAAGAGAAGGAATCGAGCCACACCTGGCTCTGGCTCGCCGCCGGCGCTGCCGCGGGCCTCACGGTCGGCATCCTCGTCGCCGAGCGCCGGAGCGGGCGCAAGACCTCGTTCCGAA
>JAYTNC010000039.1:0-7441 GCA_043748515.1 Gemmatimonadota bacterium
TCGACCATGCCGTTGGCGTCCTCGACGGTGATCTCGCCGCTCACCGAGTGCGCGTCCACCTCGCTCCCCGTGCCGCGGATGACGATCTCGCCCGAGACCGTGCTCGCGCTGACGCGCGTGCCGGCGGGGACGGTGAGCTCGTAGCGCGTCGCGCCCATGCGGCCGTTCACCGAGCGCGCTTCGATCGACACGCGGCCACGGCTGAACGACGTCTCGAGCCGGCCGCGCTCGATGGTCGCGAGGATGCGGACCTGGTTCCCGGTGCCCGCGAGCACGCGGATCTCGCCGCTCACGAGGCCGAGGTGCACGCTGCCGCCGCGGTCGAATGTGAAGCTGGTGTCGACGCGCTGGCGCTCGACCTGCGCCTGCAGCGCGCCCAGCGGGACAAGGATGGCGCCGAGCACGGCGCAGCGGAGGATCGATCGGGTGTGCATGAGTGCGTCCGGGTTCAGTCGCCCACCGGCATGGTCGCCGTGGAGCGCAGCAGCGTGAGTTTGGTCGTGTACGACCGCGCGAGTTGCGCGGCGAGGAACTGGCTGGCGGGGTCCTTCATCAGGGCGGCGCGGCTCTCGGCGATCGCCTGGTCGATCAGCGTGATGCTCCGCTCGAGCACCGCCACGGTGTTGGTGTCGAGCTCGGCGCGGCGTTCGTTCAGCAGCGTCTGCATGGTGCGGATCTCGAGGTCCATCGCCGCGAAATCGGTCTCGTACGAGGCCTGCGTGTAGCGCGGCGATCCATCGGGTGCGTCGGTGAGCGCTTCCCGGATCGCGGTCTCGGAGTCGCTCGGAGCGGAGGCGACATCGACCCGTGCGAGTCCGTCGTCGTCGGTGGCGACGCGCCAGGTGACGGCCGAGGTGGCCATGACGAGGAGCGCGGCGGCCGCGGCCGTGCGCACGGCGGGTCGCATGAACCAGCGGCGCTCGGCGCGGGACAGCGCCGGGCTCGCCGCCGCCCGCGCGGTCGCGGCGTCGTCTTGGCGCACGACCGCCGCTCCGCCGATGCGGGCTTCGATGCCCGCCCAGAGATCACGGCTCGGCGTGAGCTGCGGCAGCGCGCGTGCCTCTGCGCTGATCGCCTCGAGCTCGGCCCACGCGGCCAGGCACTCGGCGCAGGCGGCGCGATGCGATTCGTTGATGAGGTCGTGTTCGGTCATCGGGTCAGCATCCTCCTCAGGATCATCCGGGCGCGGTGCAGCTGCGCCTTGCATCCACCAGCGGTCACGCCGAGCGACTCGGCGATCTCTTCGTGCGTGTAGCCTTCGATGTCGTGCAGGACGAAGACCTTCTTCGCCCCCGGCGGCAGCGCGGCGATGGCCTGCTCCAAGTCGAGCGAGAGCCCCGGGACGGGGAGCGGACGCACATCGCCATAGGAGATGGTGTCCATATCCTCGACCGCATCGTCGTGCCGGTCCCGCCGCCTGCCTTCGGTCTCCCGGTCGTTGAGCACCACGTTCACCGCGAGGCGGTGGAGCCAGGTGCTGAACTGCGAGTCGCCGCGGAAGGTCCCGAGCTTCTCCCATGCCCTCACGAAGGCGTCCTGCGTGAGTTCCTCCGCCTTCGCCCGGTCGCCGACCATGCGCACGCAGACCGAGAAGATCCGGTCGACGTTGGCGCGGTAGAGCCGTTCGAAGGCGCGTCGGTCGCCGTTGGCGGCGAGCGTCACGTCGTCGGACGAGTCGGCGGGGGCGGAGGAGAGGGGCAGTGGGAGGGTCATTCGGCGCCGTGTCTTGGCACCGGATAGGATGGGGCGGAGGCTGAAAGGGTTTGAACCCAGTTCAGGGCCGGGACTCCCGGGGGATGCGGGAACTACGCCGAACAGTATCGTTGAGTGTCCGCCCGGACGGACCGGAACCTGAGCCCCGCCCTCGCCGTACGGAGGGCAGCTCCCCCAGCTCTCGAGGAGAATCACCGTGACCGCGCACTTGTCGAGCATTCAGGCTACGACCCAGGCACCGACCCCGCCGCCGATCCCGCGCCTTCCGGCGGAGCCTGGGGCGGCGACCGGCGGCGGGTCCGGAACCGCGCCGGCGATCGCCGGTGATCTGGGCGAGCCGGCGCAAGTGCAACGCGAGATCGCGCAGGGCATCCGCGACGGACTCGAAGGGACCACGACGGGCACGCAGCCCCCGGTCGACCCCGAGGCGATCCTCCGTCAGGTGACGCCGATCATCGGCATGTCGCTCGCGATGGTGGTGGCGATCTTCATCGGCTGGCCGCTCGCGCGTGCCTTCGCACGTCGCATCGAGCGCCGCGTCGACGTGGGCACGATGCGCGCCGCCGACCTGCAGCCGCAGATCCGGCAGTTGCAGGAGAGCATCGACACGATGGCGGTGGAGCTCGAGCGGATCAGCGAGGCGCAGCGGTTCCAGGCGCGGCTGATGTCGGAGCGGTCGCACCTGTTGCCGTCGGAGCAGCAGCGCTCCTGAGGAGGAGCAACGGGGCGGTGCGCGCGACGTCGTGCGCGGTGTCGCGCGCGTTGTCGTGTGCCGGTCCGCCGTCCGGCGCGAAGGGGTCCTGTCGCATGCGATCCCGCAGCAGCGCGCCCAGCCGACGGGCGAACGCGGCGTCGTCGATGTCCGCGCGCAGCAGCTGATCGACGCGCTGTTCTCGCGCTGTCTCCAGCGGAGATGCGAGTGCGCGCATGAGCTCCTCATGCCGCTCCGCCAACACGCCACGCGCGAGTGCCGGCGCCCGCTCGAGGAGTCGCGCGAGTCTCTTGCGCACGCGCGGCACGTGCCGCTCGCCTGAGGATGTGCCGGCGAGCTCGAACGCTGCGCGCCGCGTGAGCACGCGGGCGAGCAGCCGTCGCACCTGACGAACAGTGACGACGCGCGATGTCGCCGGTGAGCTCGGTGCTTCCACCGGCGAGAGCGGTCCGGCCGCTCTCGCGTCGATCGCGTCGATCGCGTCGGCCGCGTCGGCCATGCGGAGCACGGCGAGCACGCGTTGCGGCGATGAACTCACGCGCCAGTGCACGCTTGCGCTCCGGTCGCCGAGCACGCCGTCGTGCGTACTCTCGTGTACTCCGCAGACAAGGCGCGGACCGCTTCGCTCGCGCGTGACCGCGACGAATCCGCTCCGCGTGCCGGGCACCTGTGCCACGGCCTCAGTCGGCGCATCGTCATCGCAGTCGTCGAGATGATCCGGTGATCGTGAGGGCCCGACGACGAGCCAGCGCTCGAGGATCGACACGATCGCCCCTCGGGCATCCGCATCGCGCACCGCCGCCCTCCTCATCCGCGCCTTCAGCGACAGTCGCGCACCGAGCCGCACGAGCGCACGCGCCCCACGCGGTGCGGTGAACCATGCTTCGCAGACCTCGTGCGCGCGGCTCCCCACGCGCACGACCCGCCCCACGCGTTGCTCGAGTCGCGCCGGTGTCCACGGCAGGTCGGCGTGCACCACGAGTCCGACCCCCTGCATCTCGACGCCCTCGGCGAGCGCGTCGGTCGTGAGCAGGACGAGGATAGCCCGTGGATCGCGCGGATCAGGCGCGCCGGCGCGCGGACCGATCGCGCGAAGCACTTCGTCGCGAGTCCAGCGGCCCGACGCCGTGCGCACACGCGTGCCGACGATCGCGACGATCCCCGGCAATCCGCGGAGCGCGGCGTAGAGCGCGCGCACGGTCTCGGCATGTCGCGCGAAGACCACGACGCGGCGGTCGGGGTGCGATGCGAGAAGGGCGCGGATGGCGTCGGCGCGACGCGCGACATCGCCGGCGAGGTGAGGCCCGATGATGCGCCGCAAGTCGCGCACGGCCGTCAGGTGCGTGTCGAGCGTCTTCAATAGCTCGTCGGGAGCGATCGACTGCGCGGTCTCCGAGACGAGCAACGGCAGCGCGAGCTGGGTCGCGTCGTCGTGAGACACCCATTGTCGGAGCGCCGCACGCGACGGTGTTCGTCCCGCGCGCAGCAGGTCCTCGATCGCGCCGCCGCGCTGGATCCTTCGCTTCAGCGCCGCATCAAGTGCGGCGAGGCTCGATTGCCACGCCATCGCGAGGCTCATGCGGATCAGGGCGGTCGCAGGCGCGCCGCCCGCGATCGGCAGCGGCGATGGAAGCCGCCGCAACGCATCGCCTACGCCGTCGACCTCCAGATGCGCCGTGATGGAGCCGATCCGTCGCAGCGTCGGGCGCTCGCCGCCGGATTCGAATCGTCGCACGACGCACCGCCCGAGCTCGGCCGCCGAGAGCCGCTCCGCGCGCGAGCCCAGGAAGAGCGCCAGCAGGGCATCGCGGTCCGCGGTGCGATTCACCACCGGCGTCGCGCTCAGGAGGAGCACGCGCGCGCCGACGCACACGGCGGACACATGCGCATACCGGCGAGTGGTCGTCGTGCGCAGGTGATGCGCTTCGTCGATGATCACGAAGTCGGCGGAGGCGCGGAGGTGCGTGCGGCTCGCGGCCTCAAGGCTCGTGAACGAGACTGGCACCTCCGCCCGCACGGAGGCCGCGAGCCAATGTGCGCGCAGGTTCGACGGTGCGATCACGAGCACCTGCCCGGCTCCCTGCGCCGCGGCGAGTGCGAGCACGGTCTTGCCGGTGCCGGGCGGATCGGCGAGCAGCGCGCCTCCGAACTCGCCGATCGCCGCGCCGAGTGCGAGCCGCGTGCGCCGCTGCGCCGGTCGGAGCGTGAAGCCTCCGACGGAATCATCGGCGGACGTGTCGCGGTGGTCGCGTACTTTCAGTGAATCGTCGGGCGCGCGCCAGTCCCCCCGCGCGCAGGATCCTTCGGGCGAACAAGATCCGTCGAGCACGGTCGCGGCGATTCGCCTCTGCACCCGACGGACCGTCACCCGGCGCGCCATTCTAGCAGCGCGACGACCGCTTCCGCGCTCACACCGTACGCCTCGATCGCCGCTCGCACGAGCGTCTCGTCGCTCGGCGGGGCTCCCGCGGCCCCGGCACGCCCGAGCGGCGCCAGCAAAGCGCGCGCCCGGGGCCAATCGCGCGGCACCGGCAGGCGCGCGCAGGTCCAGCCGAGGTAGCGACGGTACCCGCCTCGCGCCGGCTCGGCGAGCGCATTGAGCCAGGCGGCGGCGATCGAAGAGTTCACGAGGGCCGCGAGCGCGTGCGCGTCGTCCTCGGTCGCGGTGCGGATCACATAGCAGGTGTTGAGCGGCACGGTGCGGTCGCCGGCGCGCAGCACGAGCGCACGCGGCACGCGGCCGATGTCGCCCCAGACCACGCGCGGGCGATCGGTGCGACCGGCCTCGGTGCGGAAGAGCGCCCACCACCGACCGCCGCGCCCGTCGGTGCGCGCCTCGAGTCGCCGCCTCCAGCGCGAGAGCCAGCCGTGCGCGAGTGGAGGCAACTCGTCCGCGGGCGTGCCGCGCGCGTCGTGCGTCCAGACGATCGCCGAACGCTCCGCGTCGTCGGTGAGCGCCCACGCGCGCACATGCTCACCGCGCGCGAGCGGGCGCAGGTGCGAGGCCTCGACCGCGCCGGTGGCCTCCCCGCTGCGCACCGCGACGGCATCGGCGATGCCGCCGGAGCGGATCTCGACCGTCTCGACGACGAACGCTTCGTTGCAGCCGCTCTTCACGCCCAGCAGCGGCCGGCCGAAGAGTGAGTCCGACAGCGCAGTCCCGGACGCGGTGAGTGCGTCGAACGCGGCTCGCACCTGCGGCGGGAGCAGCAACCAGGGCGCGCCGGCCGTGGCGTCGAGCGCGAGCGCAGCGCGGCCCGCCTGCCAGCTGCGCGACCCGGCCGCGCCGTGCAGCGTGAGGCGCAGTGCGCTCTCTGCGCGCGGGCTCGACGCGAACGCCGCGCTCACGGTGTCGAGCGATGTCGACCGTTCGCTTCTTTGCGCCAGCAAAGCCGACGGATACACCACCGCGTCGAAGCCGGCCGAGCCCTCGACCCAATCCTCGAGCGACAGCAAGTCCGTGCGCTGCGAGAGCAACTCGCGCACTCCGCCGCCGGCGAGCGCGGTCCAGAGCTTGGACGGCAGCAGCAGCGCGATCACGCCGCCGGGGCGCGTGAGCTGCACCGCGCGCTCCGTGAAGACCGCCGCGAGATCCGCCTGCGATGCGAAGCCCCGTCCGGCGCCCGCCGCCTCCGCCCCAGAAATCCAGGCCGCATGACGCATGGTGATGAATCGCGCGCGCAACGCCTCGCGCATCTCCGGCGCGACGTCGTGCGAGCGGACCCATGGCGGGTTGCCGATGACGAGGTCGAAGCCGCCGACCGCCGCGATCTCGGGGAAGTGCGTCGCGAACGAGAAGGGCAGCGCGCCGCCGTCGCGCAGGCGCCGCAGTGACATGCGTGCCGTACGGAGCGACGCGCGCAGCGTGTCGAGCGCGCGGCGGACGGATGCGTCGGGCGTGCGGCGCGAACGGAACAGATCCGGCGCGCGGGCGGCGAGCAGCAACTCGCGTCGCTCCAGAGTGAGCCGGTCGATGCGCTGCGCGACCGCCGCGACCGCGCGCTTCCGCTCGGCTGCGTCCAGTGCGCGCGCGAGCGTGCGTTTACGGATGCCGCTCGCGCGCACATACCGCAGGCGAAGAGGCGCGAGTCCCGCGCCGTCGGGGAGCGCCGCATCCTCGAAGCCGTGTCCGGCGAGCGCGTCCCCCTCGCGCACGTTGCGATCGAGGTTGGGCAGGGGCGGGAAGCGCATCGGGTCGTCGCGCTCGTCCTCGACGACCACCGAGAGCCAAAGCCGCAGCTGACAGAGCCAAATGGCGGTCGGGTCGATGTCCACGCCGAAGATCGAACGCATGAGCACCTCGCGTCGCACCGCGCTCGGCGCACGACCGTCGCCGCGCGCGATCCGCAGCGCGGAGATCGTCTCGAGCGCGTGCACGAGGAAGGCTCCGGAGCCGCAGGCCGGGTCGAGCACGCGGATCGAATCGAGTCGGCCGTCCTCGCACTGATGCGCGAGCGAGGCGAGCGCACCGCCAGTGATCCGCGCGATCAGCGGATGCGGCGTGTAGAACGCGCCCTGGCTGCGGCGTGTCTCTCCCGCCATGAGCGACTCGAAGGCGCGACCGAGCATCTCGGGATCGACGGCGGCATCGGAGAGTTCGGTGGTGGTCTCGCGCGCAGTGAGGCGGTACCGCGGCAGGAGGTCGCCGATCACCGCGGCGATCGCGTCGTCGGCGAGTCGCAGCGCGCGGCATCGCGTCTCGACGCCGCTGCGCTGGAAGAGGCCGCCATTGAGGAAGGGCACGCGCCCGAACGCGCGCGCCGCGCGCGCACGACGATCGAGCGGTGTGTTGAGCGTGCCGAAGAAGAGCGGATCGAGCAGGCGGTCGTGCAGCGGCGCCGCGCCGGCGAGGCGTTCCATCTGATGTCGCAGGAAGGCGCGGTCGTGGTCGAGCCATCCCTTCGCCTCGAGGAACGAAAGGAAGAGCAGGCGTGACGTGGTGAGCAGGGCGATGGTGCGACGGTCGGCGGCGTCGGCGCGGCCGGTGGCGGTGCTCGCGAGCGTGCTCACGGCGCC
>JAYTNC010000040.1:0-4069 GCA_043748515.1 Gemmatimonadota bacterium
GGACGACGCCTCGGCCGAGGCGAAGGCCACGATCGGGCTCGCACCGGATTGGAGCTACGCGCACTATGTGAACGGGAAGGTGCTGTTCGAACGGCACCGTCTTCCGGAGGCGCTCGCGGCGGTGGAGGAGGCGATCGCGCTCGACCCGACCGATGCCGACGCGCATGTGCTGCTGAGCGCCATCCATTTCGACGAGTCGCGCTTCGCCGACGCACTGCGAAGTGCCGAGTCCGCGCTCGAGCACGACCCCGAACACGCCGGCGGCAACAACCTCCGCGCGATGGCGCTCATGAAGCTCGGCCGGCGCGCCGAAGCGGGCGCCACGATCGACGCGACGCTCGCGCGCGATCCCGGCAACGCGGTCACGCACGCGAATCAGGGATGGACGCTGCTCGAGTCGGGCGACCGCGATCGGGCGCTGGAGCACTTCCGCGAGGCGCTGCGGCTCGATCCCGAGAATGAATGGGCGCGCGAGGGGATCCTCGCCGCGCTCAAGTCGAAGCGATGGCTCTACGCCCTGATGCTCAAGTATTTCTTCCTGATGTCGCGCCTGCCGCCCAAGACACAGGGATGGGTGATCTTCGGCGGCTGGATGGGGAACCGCGCCCTGAGCGTCCTCAGCGACCAGCAGCCGGCCCTGGCGCCCTTCGTACTGCCGCTCCAGGTGCTGTATGTGGCGTTCGTCTTCCTGACGTGGACGGCGGACCCGCTCTCGAATCTGTTGTTGCGGCTCGACCCGTTCGGCCGCTTGGTGCTCACCGATGATCAGGTGCGGGCGAGCGGCTGGGTGGGCGGTCTCCTCGCCGCAGCGCTCGGTGCCGTGGTGGCCGCGCTCGTCACCGGGGCGGACGACCTGTTCTGGCTGACGATGGTGTGCGCGTTCATGCTCATCCCGGTCGCGGCGGTCTTCAAGTGTCCGCCGGGCCCGGTACGCCGGAAGATGACGATCTACGCCGGCGTGATGGGGGCGATGGGACTCGCATCGAGCGCGCTCGCTTTCTCCTCGGCTGACGTCGGAAGCTCGCTCAGTGACCTGAGGACCTCCGCGTTCCTGGCGTTCTTCGTGATGCTCTTCGGCTCGGGCTGGTTCGCCAACTGGCTGATCATGAGGCGCGTCCCGCGTTGACGATGTCGCGGTGGACTCGTCGCCGTGCCGCGCGCAGATTCCCCACATGACCGAACCCCTCCTGATCGCCAAGTCCGCCACCGCGGAACTCGCCCTCCTCCCCGCCCTCGCCAACCGCCACGGCTGCATCACCGGCGCGACGGGCACGGGAAAGACGATCTCGCTGCAGGTGCTCGCCGAGCGCTTCTCGCGCCTCGGTGTGCCGGTCTTCGTCGCCGACGTGAAGGGCGACCTGAGCGGGATCGGCAAGGCGGGCGCGCCGAGCGAGAAGCTCACCGCGCGCCTCGCGAATCTCGGCCTCCCGACGCCCGAGTGGGGGGCCTGCCCCGTCGCCTTCTGGGACGTGTTCGGCGAACAGGGGCACCCGGTGCGCGCGACCATCTCCGACATGGGCCCGCTGCTGATCTCGCGACTGCTCAACCTCAACGAGACGCAGGAGGGCGTGCTCAGCATCGTCTTCCGCGTCGCCGACGACAACGGGCTCCTGCTGCTCAACCTCGCCGACCTGCGCGCGATGCTGCAGTGGGTCGGGGATAACGCCGCCGCGGTGAAGACGCAGTACGGCAACGTCTCTCCGGCGAGCATCGGCGCGATCCAGCGCGGACTGCTGCAACTCGAGGACCAGGGAGCGGAGCAGTTCTTCGGCGAGCCGATGCTCGACATCGCCGACCTGATGCAGACGGTCGATGGCCGCGGCGTGGTGAACGTGCTCGCCGCCGACAAGCTGATGCACAACCCGCGGCTCTACGCCTGCTTCCTGCTCTGGCTGCTCTCGGAGCTCTTCGAGAACCTCCCCGAGGTGGGCGACCTGCCGGAGCCCAAGCTCGTCTTCTTCTTCGACGAGGCGCACCTGCTCTTCACCGACGCGCCCGGCGCACTCGTCGAGAAGGTCGAGCTCGTCGTGCGCCTCATCCGCTCGAAGGGCGTGGGCGTGTATTTCATCACGCAGAACCCGATCGACATCCCCGAGAAGATCCTCGGGCAGCTCGGCAACCGCGTGCAGCACGCATTGCGCGCCTTCACGCCGCGCGACCAGAAGGCGGTGCGCGCGACCGCCGAGACGATGCGCGCGAATCCCGGTCTCGACATCGAGAAGGCGATCCTCGAACTCGGCGTCGGCGAGGCGCTCGTCTCGCTGCTCGACGCGAAGGGCACGCCCGGCATCACGGAGCGTGCGTTCATGTTCGCGCCCGGCTCGCAGATCGGACCGATCACGCCGGCGGAGCGCGCTGCGGCGATCAGCGGGTCGCTCGTGGCGGGGACGTATGAGAAGGCGGTCGATCGCGAGTCGGCGTTCGAGCTGCTCAAGGCGAGGACGGAGCAGGCGCAGGCGGCGGCCGGTGGTGCGGCGTCCACGCCGATGGGAGCGCCGGCGGGCGGGGTCTCGACGGCCGCGTCGACGGGTGGCGGCGTGGCGGCAGGGGCCGCCGGAGCCGTGCTCGGCGGACTCGGCGGGCTGATCTTCGGCAGCACCGGCCCGCGCGGCGGCAAGCGCGACGGCATGGTCGATCTCGTGGCGAAGAGCGCGGCGCGCACCATGGGCAGCAGCATCGCGCGCGAACTCGTGCGCGGCGTGCTCGGGTCGTTGCTCGGCGGCGGCACGCGACGGCGGCGCTGACCGAGCAGCGGCGCCACTGAAGTGCGGCGCCGCGTCCACTAGCCGGTCGGCACCGCCGCGCGCAGCCGGGCGAGCAGATCCACGAGTTTGAGCCGGTCGGCCTCGTCGGGCAGTCCTTCCGCGACGATCGCATGGATGCTGCGCACGTCCTCGTCGGCCCGCTCCAGCAACTCGAGCCCCGCCGGCGTGATGTGACAGCGGACCGTGCGCCGGTCCTTCCCCGTGCGGTCGCGCCGCACGAGCTTCGCCGACTCGAGCTTGTCGATCAGCCGCGTGATCCCCGGCGCTTCCTCGACGAGACGGTCGCGCACGGCGAGCGTCGGGAGCCCGTCGCTCCCTGCCCCGCGCAGGATCCGCAGCACGTTGTATTGCGCAGGCGAGATGCCGAACGGATCGATCCGCTGCCCCAGCACGCGGCGGAGCAGCGCCGCCGCGCGCAGGACCGACACCAGCGCCTCTTCAGTTGAAGTGGCGAAGGGCCGGTTCTGTTTTATCTCCTCGGCGAGCGACGGTGGGCGCTGGGTCATGCCCAATACTAGAACGTCAGGACCACTGTGGCGAGGAGCGTGCGCGTGGCGACCGGGAAGAGGTAGCGGGTGGTGCCGTCGGTGTAGCCGCTCGCGTAGGCCGTCGCGTCGAACAGATTCTGCGCCTGCAGTCGCAGCGTCACGCGCCCCACCGGCACCGAGGCGCCCGCGTCGACGAGCGTGAAGGCCGGCGTGATGGTCGCCGCGTTGCCGTCGTTGGCGAGGAACGACCGTCCCACGTGCCGCGCCGAGAGCGTGAACTCGTTGCCCCGCGCCGCGCGCCAGCTGCCCTGCGCGTTCGCGAGCAGCGCGGGCGAGAGGAGCGGCGGCACGTCACGATACGTGATCGCCGACGCTTCGTCGGTGTAGCGGGCGATCCGCGCGCGCATCCACATGGTGTTCGCCGTGAGCGTGAGCGACCCGCGCGGACGCCAAGCGCCTTCGAGCTCGATGCCCGCGCGCGACGAGCGGTCGACGTTGCGGCGCAGCTGACTGCCGGTGATCGCGATCCGGCCGATCGGCGCGATCTCGTCGCGGAAGCGCATCGCGAAGGCGTTCACGCCGAGGCTGTAGGCCGCGCGATCGAGTCGCACGCCGAGTTCGAGGTCGGTCAGTCGCTCGGGTTTCACCTGCGTGAGCGGCAGCACGTCAGCCGCGATCGACGCATCGACGTCGTCGGCGCCGGCGAAGAGATCGCTGCGCGTGGGCTCGCGCCCCACCTGCCCCAGCGACGCGTGCAGCGTGACCGCCTGCCGAGCGCGCCAGGTGATGCCGACCCGCGGGTTGAGGAAGACCCAG
>JAYTNC010000041.1:0-5149 GCA_043748515.1 Gemmatimonadota bacterium
GCCGATCGTGCGCAACACCGGCGGCGTCCAGTGCTCGTCGTCGCGGGCCGCGGCCGCGCGCGCGACGCGCTTGGGATTCACGTGCTTGAGGTCGACGCCGTGATGGGCGGGCACGCCCTTGAGCGTCGCGCCGCTGCGCAGACCGAGCATGAGCTCGATGTCGTTGCGCAACCGGTCGGCGCCCGGCCGGTCGGCCTTGTTCACCACGAAGAGATCGGCGATCTCCATCACGCCCGCCTTGAGCGTCTGGATCGAGTCCCCCGATTCCGGCACGAGCACCACGGCGCTCGTGTCGGCGAGCCGCGCGATGTCGAGCTCGCTCTGTCCCACGCCGACGGTCTCGACGAGGATCCGGTCGATGCCGTACGCGTCGAGCACGTCGCAGACCTCACGCGTCGTCGACGCGAGCCCGCCGAGCGATCCGCGCGTGGCCATCGAGCGGATGAAGACGTTCGGATGCAGCGCGACGCGCTCCATGCGCACACGGTCGCCGAGCAGCGCGCCGCCGGTGAACGGCGACGTGGGATCGACCGCCACGATGCCGACGGTCAGGCCCTCGGCGAGGTAGGACTCGGCGAGCAGCGTCGTGAGCGTGGACTTCCCCGCCCCCGGCGGCCCGGTGATGCCCACGCGTCGCGCGCGTCCGAGCAGCGGATGACAGGCGGCGAGGAGCTGTTCGCTCCCCTCACGCCGGTTCTCGATGATGCTCACGGCGCGGGCGAGCGCCGCCTTCTTCCGAGCCACGAAATCCACGAGCAGCGCGTGCAGCGCCTTGGGGGCGTCGGCGGCGAGGACGATCGTGCTCACCGCTCCCCCGCGGCGACGTCGTCGTGCTCGTCGTTGATGTCACCCACGAACTCCTCCACGAGATCCTCGAGCGTGACGAGGCCGAGCGTCTCGCCAGCCGCCCCGCGCACGATCGCAAGGTGCCGGCGGTCGCGTAGCATGCGACCCATCAGGGCGTGACAGGGCTCCTCGGGCGTCGCGACCGCGACGCGCCGCAACGAACGCAACGGCGACTCCGGATGCGCGATCACGTCCCATGAGGTGAGCAGTCCCTCCACATGGTCGAGCGTCCGCTCGTACACCGGCACGCGGCTGAACTTCGACTGCGACACCACGCGCGCCACCTCGTCGGGCGGCGCCGAACGTTCGATCGCCACGATATCGGCGCGGGGCGTCATGACCTCGCGCACGCGCTTCGTGCCGAACTCGACGACGCCCCTGATGATCGCGCGCTCGCCGGCGGCGCCGAAGCCCTCGACCTCGCCCTCGCGCAGCAGGTCCTGAAGCGATTCCGCTGCCGTCGGTTCGCTGGCGGCGGCGGACCCACGCCAGCGGTCGACCAGCCTGGTCGCGAGCGCCGCGAGCGGAGCGTTGAGCCGCTCGACCGCGCGGAGCGGCGGCAACAGCACGGGCAGCGTCTCCGACGGCCAGCGCCGCGCGATCGCACGCGGAAGCAGTTGCCCGATGACGAGCAAGAGCACGACCGCGATGACCAGCGCGCGCGCGAGCGCCCCCGGCTGGTCGCCGACGTGCAGGCCGAGCACGGCTCCGAGCGCGAATACCGTTCCGGCGATCCCGGTGCCTGCGGCGAGGAGCAACCGCTGCGGGCGCTCGAGGTAGAGGGCGGCCGTGCCGGCGCCGGCGAGCCTCCGCTCGGCCCAGTGCCGCAGCCAGATGCGACTCACGCTGCGGAGCGCCGTCGCCGCACCGGTGAGCACGCCGACCACCGACACGAGGATGATCGTGAGCATGAGCGAACTCATTCGTCGTCCTCGCTCGCGGGCACCGCGACGAGCGGCTCGAGATAGACGCGCTCGATCCGGCGGCGCACGACGCGCTCGACCACGAGGCGATGAGACCCGATCACGAGTTCCTCGCCAGCGCGGGGCACGCGGCCGAGCAGGTCCATGACGAGACCGCCGATGGTCGTCACGTCGCCGCGACGGACGTCCTCGCCCGTGAGGTCCGACAATGCATCGAGCGTCACGTTCGACGCGAGCCAGAGCTTCCCGCCCTCGGCGCGCTCGACGTCCGGACGTTCGACGTCGCCCTCGTCGCGGATGTCGCCGACGATCAATTCGAGCACGTCCTCGAGCGTCACAAGACCGGCGGTGCCGCCGAACTCATCGACGACCACCGCGAGATGGCGCCGCGTCGCGCGGAAGTCGCGCAACTGCGCCTCGACGTTCTTGGACGACGGGATGAACTGGGCCGGGCGGATCAACGACTGCCAGCCACCGGCGGGCTCCTCGTCGGAGAGCAGCGCCGCGAGCAGGTCCTTGGCGTAGAGCACGCCCACGACCTCGTCGAGCGTGCCGTCGAAGACCACGAGTCGCGCATGCTGCGCGCTGCGTACCCGGTCGGCGACCTCGGACCAGTGGGTCTCCTTCTCGATTCCGACGATGTCGACGCGCGGCACCATGATCTCGTGCACACGCGTGTCGCCGAGCGAGAAGACCCCGTGCAGCATCACCTCGCCCGCCCCCTCCACCTCGGTCTCTGCCGCGACGACCTCGCGGAAGCGCTCGACGGCGTCCTCGCGATCCTCCTCGTCCGGCGGCGGGGGCGGCAGCACCGTGTCGAGTACGCGCTCGCCCCAGGTGCTCAGCGCGACGACCGGCGCGCAGACGCCCTCGACCAGCCCGATGATCGGGAAGATCGCGACGAGCCCGCGCGCACCCGCGGCGTCGCCGGCGGCGCGTGCGGCCGACTCGGAGAGGCTCACGAGCGCGATCCCCGCGAGCACCACGACCGGCGCGAGCAGCGGGGTCGGCACCCACTCGCTCGAGATCAGCGCGATCGACGTCGCCGCGCCGGCGAGCAGCTGCGCGAGGATGCGACCGAACGCGAGCGCGCGGTGCGCCCGCTCGCGCCGCGCGAGCAGTGCGCGCACGCGCGCGTCGGAGGGAGGCTCGTCCTCGTCGAGACCGAGGAGGGCGCCATCCGCGAAGACGCAGAGCGCGGCCACGAGGGCCGCGCCCAGCGCGAAGAGCGCCGAGGCGATGGTCACGCCTTGAGCACCCTCGCGAGCAGGCGTTCCTGCCGCGTCCACATGGGCGACTGCATTCGCAGCTCGCCTTCCGGATGATCGTGCCCGAGCACATGGAGCGTGCCGTGCACGACGAGACGCATGAGCTCCTCGCGTACGGGGACGCCGTGGAGCTTGGCGTTGGCGGACGCGATCTCGGGACAGATGTAGACGTCGCCGATGACGGCCCCGACGGGATCGCGGAAGCCGAACGAGATCACGTCGGTCGGACCCGCGTGCCCGAGATGCTTGCGGTTCATCGCCGCGATACGCCGCCGCGAGACCAGCGTGACGGAGAGCAGCGCGGCCCCGGCCTTCTCCGCCTGCAGCACGAGCGCGCCCGCCTTCGCCAAACGCGCGAGCGCGACGGGGCTGCGGACGCCCTCCGATTGCACGGCGACGCTGGCGCTCATGCGCCTGCGTCCGCGGCATAGGCCTTCACGATCTCGCGCACGAGTCGGTGGCGCACGATGTCGACGTCGGTGAAGTAGTGGAACGCGATCCCCTCGATGCCCGGCAGGATCCGCTCGACCTGCAGGAGTCCGCTGTCCTCGCGCCTCGGCAGGTCGATCTGCGTCTTGTCGCCGGTGATGACGGCGCGCGAGTTCAGCCCGAGCCGCGTGAGGAACATCATCATCTGCGCGTTCGTCGCGTTCTGCGCCTCGTCGAGGATCACGAAGGCGTCGGCGAGGGTGCGGCCGCGCATGTACGCGAGCGGTGCGATCTCGATCACCCGCGTCTCGAGCGCGCGCTGGACGCGCTCGGGCGGCATCAGGTCGTCGAGCGCGTCGTAGAGCGGACGCAGGTAGGGATCGACCTTCGCCTGCATGTCGCCGGGCAGGAAGCCGAGCGACTCGCCCGCCTCGACCGCGGGTCGGGCGAGCACGATCCGCTTCACCCGTTTGCGCGAGAGCGCGTCGACGGCCGCGGCGACGGCGAGATACGTCTTGCCCGTGCCCGCCGGCCCGATGCCGATGACGATCTCGTTGTCGAGCATCTGCTGCATGTACTCACCCTGACCCTGTGTCCTGGGCTGGATGACCTTGCGCACGCCCGGCAGGACGAAGCGTCCCGGCACGGCACCCTCGCGGACCGGGCCTTCCATCGAGAAGCGGAGGACGTCGTCGGGTTCGAGCGACTCGCGCTGCTTGGCGGTGTCGATCATCCGCGACGCCACGGCGGCGGCCTTGTCGACCGCATCGACCGGGCCGGAGATGACCATCGACTCGCCGCGCAGCGTGACGCGCACCGGGAAGAGCTTCTGCAACTCGGCGAGGTTCGTGTCCCCCGCCCCCGCGAGCGAGAGGAGGTCCGCGCCCTCGGTCGAGAGCTTGAGCGTGGTGTTCTCGCTCGAGACGGTGCCGTCCGTCATGCGCCCTCCACCGTGCGGATGTGCAGTTCCTCGAGATCCTGCGCGGGTACGACGCTCGGCGCGCCCTCGAACAGCGCGCGCGCGGCCGTCGTCTTCGGGAAGGCGATCACGTCGCGCAGCGAGGTCGCGTTCGCGAGGATCATCGCGATGCGGTCGAAGCCGAACGCGATCCCGCCGTGCGGCGGCGCGCCGGCGCGCAGCCCCTCGAGCAGGAAACCGAAGCGCCGCTCCTGCTCCGGGACATCGCCGATGCCGAGCAGTCCGAACATCCGCGACTGCACCGCCGGATCGCTCGTGCGGATCGAACCGCCGCCGAGTTCGGTGCCGTTGAGCACGCAGTCGTATGCCAGCGCGCGCCACCGCTCCGGCTGCTCCGGGAAGGCGGCCATGTCGTCGGCGTTCGGCGACGTGAACGGGTGATGCACCGCGGCGAGCGCCTTGGTCTCCGGATCCTGGTCGAACATCGGGAAGTCGAGCACCCAGAGGAACTTCCGGATGCCGTTGTCCACGAGCCCGAGCCGCGCAGCGCATTCCTGTCGCACACGATCGAGCGCCGGACTCGACACGCGGTCCACGCCCGCGACACCGAGGAAGAGGTCGCCGTCGACGAGGCCGAGCGCCGCCTGCGATTCTGCGGAGAGGAACTTCGCGAGCGGTCCTTCGACCACGCCGGCCGTGCACTTGAGTCGCACGAGGCCGCCGGCCCCGGCGCTCTTCGCGATCGCTTCGAGTTCGTCGACCTG
>JAYTNC010000042.1:0-2685 GCA_043748515.1 Gemmatimonadota bacterium
ACTGGTCACGTTCGCCGTCTGGTTCTGGTTGATCGGACAGACGCTGCTGCTCGCGACGACGCTGACCATCACGGTCTTCGTCATCGCCTGTCCCGACGCGCTCGGCCTCGCGACGCCGATGGCGGTCATGGTGAGTACCGGCCTTGGCGCGAAGCATGGGATCCTCTTCAAGAACGCTTCGGCATTGGAGGACGCCACCAAGCTCGACGTCATCGTGTTCGACAAGACGGGCACGCTGACCGTCGGCCAGCCGGAGGTCGTGGAGCTCGTGCTCGCCGACGGCGTCACCGAGGACGTGCTCCTTGCCGCCGCCGCGGCGGTCGAGCAGGGATCGGACCATCCACTGGCCAAGGCGATCCTCCGCCGAGCGGCGCACCTTACGGTCGCTGCGCCGACCGCATTCGAGAGCCTTGACGGCATGGGCGCGCGCGCCGAGACGGTTGGCGGTACCGTGTTCCTTGGCAACCGACGATTGATGGATTCGCAACAACTCGCGCTTGGCACCCTTGAGACTGAGGTGAGCCGCCTGCAAGGCGACGGTCGGACGGTGGTGCATGTGGCGCAGGCCGCTCGAGTCATCGGGCTCATCGCCATCGCCGACGCGCTCCGGCCCACGTCCAAGGCCGCCATCGCGAAGTTGCGCGAGCAGAAGATCGACGTGGTCATGCTGACCGGCGACAACGCCGCTACGGCCAAGCGCATCGCCGCGGATCTCGGCATCGAGAGCGTGCTGGCCGACGTGTTGCCCGGTGAGAAGGCCGCGAAGGTGAAGGAGCTGCAGGCGGCGGGGAAGAAGGTCGGGATGGTCGGCGATGGCGTCAATGATGCGCCCGCGCTGACGCAGGCCAATGTGGGATTCGCCGTCGGCGCCGGTACCGACGTCGCGATGGAGAGCGCGGACGTCGTTCTCATGAAGAGCGACCCGCACGACATCGTCGCGGCGATCGAACTCTCGCGCGCCACGCTGCGGAAGATGCATCAGAACCTCTGGTGGGCGGTCGGCTACAACGTCGTCGCCTTCCCCCTCGCAGCGGGTGTCCTGTATCCCTTCGTCCTGAGTCCGGAGGTCGCGGCGCTCGCCATGTCCGGCAGCACGCTCGTCGTGGCGATCAATGCGCTCCTGCTCAAGCGCGTCAAGCTCACTGACGGCCGCCAGCCGGGAGGGGCGGACGCGAAATGAGCTGGAGCGCACCATCGAAGCGCTGATGATGCCAGGCAAGGGTATCCTGGCGGCCGACGAGAGTCGGCGCGCCTACCGACAGATGCTCATCACCACACCGTCATTGGAACAGTGCATCAGCGGCGCGATCCTGTTCGACGAGACGCTCGAGCAACGTGCGGATGACGGCCGGCGCTTCGTGGAGATCCTCGTCGACCGCGGCATCATCCCGGGAGTCAAAGTCGACCGCGGTGCGAAGGCACTGCCAGGTGTGCCGGGCGAACTGATCACCGAAGGGTTGGATGGCCTCCGGGAGCGGCTTACCGAGAGGCGGCAGTGGTGCCGATCGTCGAGCCCGAGATCCTCATGGAAGGAGCGCATTCACTCGAGCATGACTTCGACGTGACTGCGTCGGCACTCGACCGCGTCTTCGTCGCACTCCGCGCCCAGCGCGTCGTCCTCGAGCAGATCCTGCTCAAACCCGGCATGATATTGCCCGGAGCGAGCGCCCCACGACAAGCCAGTATTCACGAGGTCGCGGACGCGACTGGTGGCTGCGTACCACGCGGAGCTCCCCGATCCGAGCATTCCGGCGCATCGGGTGGCATTCGGAACGTCTGGACATCGCGGCTCATCGCTCCAGTCCGCGTTCAACGAGGCCCACATCCTCGCGATCTCCCAAGCGATCTGCCTCTACCGTCGGGCGCACGGGATCGACGGCCCGCTCTTCCTGGGCTGGGACACGCACGCATTGTCTGAGCCTGCGCGCATGAGTGTGCTCGAGGTGCTCGCGGCCAATGCGGTCGAGGTGATGGTCGACGTACACGATGACGTGACTCCGACGCCGGTGATCTCGCGAGCGATCGTCGCGTCACTCGCCCGGCATCGGCGTCGCCACGAGCACGGCCGTGGCGATCAGCACGAGCAACGCAGCCGCGAGCTCGACGAGCGATGAACGGCGGAGTCTGGCGCTTGAGGCGGAGTCGTCCAAAGTCGGAAGCACTCGGCGCCAGTTGTACGCACCTGTCGCGGCAGTGATGGAGAGGAATCCCAGCTTGATCGCGAGGGTGCGACCGTACTCACTCTGCCAGAGCGGGGCGAATCCTCCGAGGTTCCCCCAAGCGGTGAAGAGGCCCGTGATCGCGAGCAGCGCAGCGAAGGCGAGCGCCGTCGGACTGAAGGCGCGAATAAGACCCGCGATCCGCGCGTCTGGATCGCCGGTCGCAGTGTGGCTGGCTTCGCGACTCACGTCGCGCGCGAGATCCCGCGCGGCCGGGATAGCCACGAACGTCAACAGCGCCAAGCTCCCGACCCAGCCGCCGGCGCCGACCAGATGCAGCAACTGCATCGCCACCGCGAGGCGAGGTAGCGTCGCCGCAGCGGGATGTCCCGAGAGCGGTTGTGATGCGGCGAACAGGAGGATCGCAGCGGCGGCCACGAGCCACGCGGTGTTCGTCGAGCGCCGCAGCCGGGGCGCGACCCACGTCACGACGATGGCTGACGTGATCGCCAGCCACCAGGCTCGA
>JAYTNC010000043.1:0-2506 GCA_043748515.1 Gemmatimonadota bacterium
GCGTGATGCGGATCGAGACCAACCTCGGCGCCGACGTCATGATGCAGTTCGATCATGTCATCCCCGGGCAGTCGGAACATTCGGCGAGCAAGGACGCGAGCGAGCGGAGCATCCGCTGGCTCGCGCGCTGTCGCGCCGAGTTCGACGCGCTGCATGCCGTGGAGGGCGCGCCGCGGCAGGCGCTCTTCCCGATCGTGCAGGGTGGCATCCATGCCGAGCTGCGTCGCGAGGCCGCGGCGGCGATCGGCGAGTTGAGCACAGCGGGCGGCGCGACCCCTTGGCACGGCTGGGCGATCGGCGGGCTCTCGGTGGGCGAGGCGAAGCCGGACATGTACGCCATGCTGGAGGTGTGCGACGCGGCGATCCCGCGCGACCGGCCGAGGTACCTGATGGGCGTGGGCTACCCCGAGGACCTGCTCGAGGGCGTGGCGCGCGGCGTCGACCTGTTCGACTGCGTGGCCCCGACACGGTTCGGACGCACCGGCGCGTTCCTGACCGCCACGGGGCGCGTGAACATCAAGCGGTCGGAGTTCCGCCGCGACCCGCGGCCCCTCGAGGAGGGGTGCGGCTGCAGCACCTGCCGGCGCTTCTCGCGCGCCTACATCCGGCACCTGACGGCGGCCGAGGAGGTGCTGGGGCTCCGTCTGTTGAGCCTGCACAATGTACATTTCCTGATCGCCCTGATGCGCCGCGCCCGTGAGGCGATCCGCGCCGAGACGTTCAGCGCGTGGAGCCGGGACTGGCTCGCGCGCTTCCATGCAGGATCCCCCCAAGCGACCGACTCATGACCATGCTCCCCACGCTCTTCGCACAGACCGCCGCCGCCGCACCGGCCGGCCCCTCGCCGATCGGCTCGATCGTGATGTTCGGGTCGATCTTCGCGATCTTCTACTTTCTCGTGATCCGTCCGCAGTCCAAGCAGCGCAAGGACCACCAGTCGAAGGTGATGTCGATCAAGAAGGGCGATCAGGTGGTCACCGCCGGCGGGATCGTCGGCGAGGTGATCCACATCAAGGAAGGGCTCAAGGACGGCCAGCCGGTCTCGAGCCTGGGCGACCACGTGACGATCCGCAGCGGCGAGTCGAAGCTCATCGTGACGCGCGGCCGGATCGCGGCCGTGGGCGGCGACGAGGCAGCGCTCTAGCATGGCGGTGCTGCCCATCACGGTCCTCGGCCAGCCGATCCTGCGACAGGAGACGGTGCCGGTGACCGAGGTGACGGATGAGCTGCGCGCGCTCGCGGACGACATGTTCGAGACGATGCGCGCGGCGCAGGGCGTCGGGCTCGCGGCCCCGCAGGTGGGCCGCACCGAGATGCTCTGCGTCGTCGAGGTCGAGGACCAGGCGTGCGCGCTCTTCAATCCCGAGATCATCGACCGCAAGGGGAAGATCAAGTGGGAGGAGGGGTGTCTCTCGATCCCCGAGATCTTCGGCTGGGTGGAGAGATCGCAGTGGGTGAAGGTGCGCGCGCTCGACCGCGAAGGGGCGGTCATCGAGGTGGAAGGGAGCGATCTGCTCGCGGTCTGCCTGCAGCACGAGATCGACCACCTGCACGGCAAGCTCTTCCTCGACCACCTGAGCTTCCTCAAGAAGCGTACGGCGATGACGGCGTGGGAGGAGGAGAAGGAGAAGTATCCGGATGGGCTGAGGATATTGGTGCCGGGCGAGGATGATCATGACGAACTCTGACGAAGGCTGAGGAATGGACGAAGTCTGAGGGATGAAAGAGGGCGGCCCGTGCGGGCCGCCCTTTCGCATTCCGCATCGTGGGTCATCTTTCATCTTCCATCCTTCAGCCTTCATCCGCCCCCGATGCGCATCGTCTTCTTCGGGACACCCGACTTCGCCACGCCGCCGCTGCGCGCGCTGCTCGGCGAGGGTCACGACGTGGTCGCGGTGGTCACGCAACCCGACCGGCCGCAGGGGCGTTCGCGCTCGGTGCTCGTGCCGTCACCGGTCAAGCAGGTCGCGCTCGAAGAAGGGATCCCGGTCTTCCAGCCCGACCGGCCGCGCGGCGACGAGTTCCTCGCGGCGCTGCGCGCACTGGAGCCGGATCTCGCCGTCGTGGTCGCGTACGGACAGATCCTCAGGCAGGAGCTGATCGACCTGCCGCGGCTCGGCACGCTGAACATCCACGCGTCGCTGTTGCCGCGGTGGCGCGGGGCGGCACCGATCCAGGCCGCGATGCTCGCCGGCGACGCCGAGACGGGCGTCTGCATCATGCGCATGGTGCTGCGACTCGACGCGGGCGCGGTGCTGCTCGCGCTCCGCACGCCGATCGACGACCAGGAGACCGCCGGCGAACTCACCGAGCGGCTCTCCGAGATGGGCGCGGAGGCGATCGTCGAGGCGGTCACGATGCTCGACGTGGGAGGGATCGAGGAGGTCCCGCAGGACGAGTCGCTCGTGACGTATGCGCCCAAGATCGATCGCGCGAAGGCGCGCCTCGACTTCACGCGCCCCGCGGCCGAGGTCGTGCGCGCGATCCACGCGTACGACCCCAAGCC
>JAYTNC010000044.1:0-3752 GCA_043748515.1 Gemmatimonadota bacterium
CTCGTCGGCGAGGGCAAGCCGGGGGCAGGGGACTTCCGGATCGATCATGCGTTCGACGGGTTCGAGCTCGACACGGTGGCCTTCCCGCATGACGCCGCGTCGCGATACATCCTGGCGATCGACGAGCATGTCTCGACGGCGGCCGGTGCCTACATCGCGGCGAACGGCCCCGACCTCTCGTGGGTCTACCTTCAGCACACCGACGACGCCGCGCACGCGCACGGCGACAGCGAGGCGTCCGATGCCGCCGTGCGGCTGGCCGATGCGCAGGTCGGGCGCATATGGGAAGCGGTGAAGCGACGGCAGGCGCTTGGCGAGGACTGGATGATCGTCGTGACGACCGATCATGGGCGTGATCCCGTCACCGGCAAGGGCCATGGCGGCCAGTCCGCACGCGAGCGCACCACTTGGATCGCGACCAACGAGTCGCGTCTCGATCCGCGCTTCACGAACGGGACGCCCGCCGTGGTGGACATCGCGCCGTCGATCCTGCAGCACCTGCGCATCGCGGTGCCCGCGGCGGTGGCGAAGGAGATGGACGGAGTGTCGTTTCTAAGAAAGGATCCGCCCGCGGGTCGTTGAGTCTCTTTCATCCGGAGTGCGCGTGCCCAGCCCGCTGAACATCCTGCTCCTCGCCTCTGCCGCCCTCGCCTCGGGCCCGGTGGACACGTATCCGCGCCAGCCGATCGACGTGCAGCACTATCGGTTCGCGATCACGCTCTCGGACAGCACCGATCGCATCGCGGGCGAGGCCACCGTGCGCATGCGGCTGCTGCGGGCGGACCTCCGCACCGTCGCGCTCGATCTCGCCGACGTGACCCCCGCCCGCCAGGGGCGCGGCATGCGGGTGAGCGCCGTCACGAGCCGCGGCGCTGCGCTCGCGTTCACGCACAGCGCCGACCGCCTCACCATGACGCTCGCGCGCCCCTCCACGGAGGGCGAGGTCGTCGAGTTCGTCGTGCGCTACGGCGGCATCGCCGCCGACGGCCTCAAGATCACGCAGACCAAGTACGGCGACCGCACCTTCTTCTCCGACGACTGGCCCGACAAGGCGCGGCAGTGGCTCCCCACCATCGACCACATCGCCGACAAGGCGACCATGGAGATGGATGTGGTCGCGCCCGCGCACTACCAGGTGATCTCCAACGGCCTCCGCGTGGAGACGACCGACCTGCCCGGCGGCACTCGGCGCACGGTCTATCGCGAGTCGGTGCCGATCGCCCCCTGGCTCTACACGCTCGGCGTCGCGCGCTTCGCGGTGCAGGAGGTCGGCGAATACGACGGCAAGCCGATCCAGACCTGGGTCCTCGCGCAGGACCGCGACGCGGGCTTCCACGACTTCGCCGTGCCCACCCGCGACGTGCTCGCCTTCTACAGCGAGCACGTCGGCCCCTTCTCGTACGAGAAGCTCGCCAACGTGCAGGCGAACATCGGTGGCGGCGGCATGGAAGCGGCCTCGGCACCCATGTACGGCCCGACGAGCGTGACCGGCACGCGCTCCGTGCGCTGGCGCAACGTCGTCATCCACGAGATCGCGCATCAGTGGTTCGGCAACGCCGTCACGCAGAACGACTGGAACGACGTCTGGCTCAGCGAAGGGTTCGCGACCTACTTCACCCTGCTGTTCATCGAACATGCGTATGGCCGCGACGAGTTCGCGCAGGGCCTCCGCGACTCGCGCCGCACGGTGCTCGACTTCTACGCCAAGCAGCCGGACTACCGCGTGGTGCACGAGAACCTCTCGGACATGACGCAGGTGACCACCAGCATGACCTACCAGAAGGGGAGCTGGATGCTCCACATGCTGCGGCAGCGGATGGGGGACGATCGCTTCTGGGCCGGCATCCGCGAGTACTACGCGCGCTTCCAGGACGCGAATGCGACGACGACCGACTTCCGGCTCATCATGGAACGCGCGTCGGGGAGCGATCTCACTTCCTTCTTCCAGCAGTGGCTCTACCGCGGCGGTGTGCCGCGGGTGGAGGGCACCTGGCACTGGGACGCGGCCGCCAAGCAGGTCGTGGTCGAGCTCGCGCAATCACAGCCCGGCGATCCGTTCAAGCTGTCGTTGGAGATCGGGATCACCGACACCGCCGGCCGCATGCGCGTGGAACGCGTCGAACAGACGGCGCGCGCGGCGCGCTTCACCTTCGCTGCGGAGCAGGAGCCCGCAGCGCTGACGCTCGACCCCAACGTGCGCGCGCTGATGGACGGCCAGTTGGTGCGACGACCATAGCGCCATCGACGTCCGTTCTTCGAACGCCCCACCGACGGCTGGCCCTTCCACCCTCGAGTCCCTCATGCGCCTCCTCTCATCCCGCCGCCTCGCCGTCTGCGCGCTGGCCCTCGCGCCATCCCTCGTCGGCGCGCAGCAGTCGCACAGCTACCAGAGCGACTTCTCCAAAGACGAGTTCGCCGCCCGACGCGCGCGGATCTACGACGCCATCGGCACGCAGGGGATCGCCGTCGTCCTGGGATCGAGCGGCGTGCCGGGCTTCAGCGTGGTCCGCCAGTCGAACGACTTCTATTACCTGAGCGGCGTGGAGTCGGCGCATGCGTACCTGCTGCTCAACGGCCGCAGCCGTCGCAGCACGCTCTACCTCCCGCACCGCGACGAGGAGCGCGAGGCGGGGGAGGGCAAGGTCCTCTCGGTCGAGGACAGCCTGCTCCTCGTGCAGCTCACCGGCGTCGATCGGGTGCGCGGGCTGGAGCAGCTGTCGCAGGACCTCATCGGCGCCGACCTGATCCGCCCACCGGCCATGACGCTCCACACGCCGCTCGCGCCCATGGAGACGGGCAACGACAGCCGCGACGAACTGCTCGCCGGCCAGGCCCGCATCGCGAGCGATCCGTGGGATGGCCGGCCGTCGCGCGCCTCCCACTTCGTTCGACTCGTCCAGGAGCGCTTCCCGCAGTTCGAGGTCCGCGACCTGTCGCCGACGATCGACGCGATGCGCGCCATCAAGAGCGCGGCGGAAATAGCGCTCATCCGCCGCGCGACGCAGTTGGCCGGGCTCGGCATCATGGAGGCGATGCGCTCCACGAGCGCTGGCGTGTTCGAGTATCAGCTCGATGCCGCAGCCAAGTACGTCCACTACCTGAACGGTGCGCGCGGCGACGGCTACTCCTCGATCATCGCGGGCGGGACCAACGCATTCATGGGGCACTACTTCAAGAAGACCGACGCGCTGCGCGACGGCGACCTCGTGCTGATGGACTACGCCCCCGACTACCGCTACTACACGAGCGACGTCACGCGCATCTGGCCGGTGAACGGCACGTTCACGCCGGCGCAGACTGCGCTCTACGATTTCATCGTCGCCTATCGCGACGCGCTCTTCCGTTACGTCAAGCCGGGCGTCACCTCCGACGAGGTGCTGGACCGCGCGGCCGCCGACATGCGACAGTACCTGGTGGGAAGGACCTTCGCCTCGCCCGCGCATCTCAGGGCGGTGCAACAGGGCGTGATCTTCCGCGGCCACTTCCAGCATCCGGTGGGCATGGCGGTGCACGACGTCGGACGCGTGCGCGGCGTGCCGCTCGCGCCGGGCATGGTGTTCACGATCGACCCCATGATCTGGATCCCCGAGGAACGGCTCTACATCCGGATCGAGGACGTCGCGCTGGTGACGGCCGACGGGGTGGAGAATCTCAGCGGGTTCGTCCCGACGAGCATCGCGGAAGTTCAGCGGACCATCGCCGAGTCGGGGCTGGTGCAGCTGCACAAGCCGGTGAAGGAGTGATCGTCAGCA
>JAYTNC010000045.1:0-2121 GCA_043748515.1 Gemmatimonadota bacterium
AGGAAGGTCATCACCGTCTGCAGTTCATCCTTGCTCGGCGAGACGACGCGGACCGTGTCGCTCTGGATGGAGGCCTGGATCTTCTTGAACTTCTGCGCCTTGATGGAGGCGACGATCTTCTTGCAGGTCTCGCCGTCGAGGGCCTGCTTGAGCTTGATGTCGCGGTGCCAGGTGTCGCCACCGCCCGGCACGGGCTCGCCGGCGTCGAGGTTCTTCACCGGCACGCCGCGCTTGATGAGCTTGGACTGCAGGATGTCCCACATGGCGCGCAGGCGCATGTCGGTGTCGGACGAGAGCTTGATGAGGCCCTCGGTGCGATTGAGCTCGACCGTCGCGAGCGCGGCGTCCTTGAAGTCGTAGCGCTGCAGGATCTCCTTGGACGCCTGATTGACGGCGTTGTCGACCTCCTGGAGGTCGACGGAGGTCGTGATGTCGAAGGAGGCGTCTTTGGCCATGCGGCGAACGGAGGCTGAAGAAAGGCTGAAGGTTGAAGGATGAAAGATACCTGCATCGAGACCGGAAGTCCGCCCTGACCGGAAGCGGGGGCGAGACTCGTGTAGTCCCGCCCCCGCATCGCCGGTCAGCTTTCTTCCTTCATCCTTCCACCTTCATCCCAAGTAGGACTCCAACGCCCGCGCCCGGCTCACATGCCGCAACCGCGATAGTGCCTTCTCCTTGATCTGCCGGACCCGCTCACGCGTGATGTTGAGCACCGCGCCGATCTGCTCGAGCGTCATGGGATCGGAGCCGTCGAGCCCGAAGTAGAGGCGGAGGATCTTGGCCTCGCGCTCCTTGAGGCCGGCGAGCGCTTCGTGCACCGAGTTGACGAGATCCTTCTCGATCGTCTCCTCGTCCGGCGTCGCACTCTGCGTGTCGGGGAGGTAGTCGAGCAGGCGGTTGTCCTCGCCGGGCGACATCGGGGCGTCGAGCGAGAGGTGGGTCTGCGTGATCGACATCGTCTTCGCGACCTCCTCCTCCGTGATCTCCATCCCCGCGGCGATCTCGGCGTGCGTCGCCTCGCGCCCCAGCTCCTGGAGCAGGGCGTTGGCGCGCTTGCCGATCCGGTGGAGTGCCCCCGCGCGGTTGAGCGGCACCCTGACGATGCGGCTCTGCTCGGCAAGGGCCTGCAGGATCGCCTGACGGATCCACCAGACGGCATAGGAGATGAACTTGATCCCCTTCGTCTCGTCGAACTTGTGGGCCGCGCGGATGAGGCCGAGGTTGCCCTCGTTGATCAGGTCGGAGAGGGAGACGCCCTGATTCTGGTACTTCTTGGCGACCGAGACGACGAAGCGGAGATTGGAGCGCACGAGCGTGTCGAGCGCCTCCTGGTCGTCCAGGCGGATGCGTTGCGCGAGACTCACCTCTTCCTCGCGCGAGATCAGCGGGAAGACGCTGATGTCCCGCAGGTACAGGTCGAGCGATCCCTCGTCGTGCAGTTGCCGCTTGTGCGGCCCGCCGGCCATCCGTCTCACGCATCCCCTCCGAAGGTCCAGTCTCGCGACCGCTCGCAGAATGTGCAGGCCAGTACGGGAAGTGGGAAGCACCCCCCGGTGACCTGCGCTAGCGGATCAACTCACCCAATCGCTGCCACCGGACCCGAGTGAGCCAGTCGAAGGCGTCACTGCTGTCCGGCGAGTAGCTGTAGTACACCAGGATCGGACTGCCGCGCACGAGGGAATCGGGCACGAACCCCCAGTAGCGGCTGTCGAGCGAGTTGTCGCGATTGTCGCCCAGCATGAAGTAATGCCGGTCGGGGACGACCAGCGGCCCCCAATTATTGCGGGACGGATGATAACGCCGCACGTCGACGCCGGACACGACGAAATCGCGCTGCCAACGGAAGTCGTCTGTGGCGGGATCGAACGCGAGGTCGCGGTGCGTCGCGTACACCTCGCGCTGGACCTCGCCGTTCCGCAACAACGTCCCCTCGCGCATCTCGACGGTGTCACTCGGGAGCCCGACGAGGCGCTTCACGAAGTTCTTCGTCGGGTCCTCGGGCCACTGGAAGACGACGACGTCGCCCGCCGCCGGCTCGCGCACCGCCGGCAACTGCGTGCCGATGAACGGCAGCTCGGCGCCGTAGAGGAGCTTGTTCACGATCAGGAAGTCGCCGACGAG
>JAYTNC010000046.1:0-7571 GCA_043748515.1 Gemmatimonadota bacterium
GCGCCGGCGCCCACGTCGGTCGAGGACTCGCTGCGCGCCCTGCTCGACCGCGCGGTGCGCGACTCGGTCTTCCCGGGCGCGATCGCGGTGATCGGTGACCGGCGCGGCATCATCACGCAGGTGAGCGCCGGGCGCATCGATTGGGCGGCGGACGCACCGGCACCGGATCTCAACACGGTCTGGGACATGGCGTCGCTCACGAAGGTGATCGGCATGACCACCGGCATGATGCAGCTCGTGGAACAGGGGCGCGTGGCGCTCGACGCGCCGGTGCAGCGCTACCTCCCCGAGTGGAAGGGGCGCCACAAGGATCGCGTGACGGTGCGGCACCTGCTCACGCACTCCGCCGGACTTCCTGCCTTCCGCCAGCTCTGGAAGCTCACGAGCACCGCCGACTCGGCGCGCGCGATCCTCATCAACACGCCGCTCGACACCGTGCCCGGCGCCCGCATGGTCTACTCCGACATCGGCGCGATCCTGCTCGGCCTGATCATCGAGCGCGTGAGCGGCGAGTCGCTCGACGCATATCTCGTCGGGCACGTCTTCACGCCGCTCGGCATGCGCGACACGCGCTATCTCCCGCCCAAGGCATGGCTCGCGCGGACCGCCCCCACCGAACGCGACCCGTGGCGCGGCCGCCTGTTGCGCGGCGAGGTGCATGACGAGAACGCGTTCTTCCTCGAGCGCCCCGTGGCGCATGCGGGGCTCTTCAGCTCCGCAGCCGACCTCTCGCGATTCGCCCGCGCGCTCCTGAACGGCGGCGCGCTCGACGGCGCGCGCGTCGTGCGCGGCGAGACGCTGCGCGACTTCACGCGCGTGCAGAACGTGCTGCTCTCCAATCGCGCGCTCGGCTGGGAGACGCCCACGGGCGGCAACTCCGCCGGCCGCGTGATGCGGCGGCCCGCGTACGGGCACACGGGCTTCACCGGCACGTCGTTGTGGATCGACCCGGCGAACGACCGGTTCGTGATCCTGCTGACCAACCGCGTGAACCCCACGCGGGAGAACTCGCGGATCGGCCCCGTGCGCACGGCCGTCGCGGACCTCGTGACGTCGCAGGCGATGAGCGCGCGGAACGCGGTGCGCGGCACGCCGTGAGCGCGTGACCGGGCGCGTGACCGGGCGCGACCGGCGGGACCACATCCGCCCGTTGACCACGCTGCGGTTCGTCGCAGCGCTCTGGGTCCTGCTGCATCACGCGATGCCACGCGGCGCGAGTGGTTCGTTCGCCGACGCGGTCGGCAGCACGGGGTGGCTCGGCGTCTCGCTCTTCTTCGTGCTCTCGGGCTTCCTGCTCACCATACGCTATGCGGCCGACGGCACGCTCCGCGGCACGCGCGGCGCCTTCTGGCGTGAGCGCGTGGCGCGACTCCTGCCGACGTATCTGCTCTCGCTCGCCTTCGCCGCGCTGCTCTTCGCGCGCGACGCGCGCGTGGGGCAACTCGCCGGCGGCCGTATCGCCGCGATCGCGACGACGGTGCTCACGGGACAACAGGCTTGGCGCCCGGAGACGGCGTGCGAGTGGAACTGCCCGGCTTGGTCGCTCTCGGTGGAGTTCTGGTTCTATCTGATCTTCCCCTTCATCATCGGTGCGATCGGCGTCTGGCTGCTGCGCGACGCCCGCCGCATGCGCGGGCTCGCCGTGCTCGTGTTCGCGCTCACCGCGTCGGCGATCGTCTTCCCGGGTCTCGAGCGCGCGGGCAACGGCTGGCCGCTCCCGATCTATTCGTTCTCGCCGCTCGCGCGCTGGCCGGAGTTCCTCGCCGGCATCGGGTTGGCCGGGCTGATCGGCGGTTGGTCGCCGAAGACGCGCCGGCCCGGTCTCGCGCTGCTGGCCGGCGGCGGCGCCTGGCTCGTCTCGACGGTCCTCGCGAGGGGTGCGATCGTCGCGGCAGGATCGCACCTGCTGCCGGTGGCGCTGCCCGGGTTCGTGATGCTGATCGCCGGTGCCTGGGCGCTCCGCGCGCACGCGGTGCCGTTGCTCGGCGCGGCCTCGCTCGTGCTGCTCGGCGAAGCCAGCTACGCCCTCTACCTCTTCCACGCCCCGCTGCACGGCTACCTGCTCGCGCTCACGAACCGAGTGGTCGGCCGCGGGTATGATGGAGCGTGGGCGCTCTTCGCTGTGTATCTGACGCTCGCGCTCGGCCTCTCGGTCCTGATCCACCTCCGGTTCGAGGCGCCGTGGCGTGGGCGAGTGCGTGGCTGGCTCGGTCTGCCGGTGCGGCGGTCGTGATCGGCCCTGCTTGTCCCGGGAACCCCGAGCCGTATATTCCGGATTAGTTCGGCAACGCCGCGATCGCGGCCCAGATCCCATCTTTCGGAGGGACCCGATGAGCACGATGAACACGCCGGAAGTCGCCGTCTCGATCACTTCGTCCGCGGCCACCGAAGTCCACAAGTTCATGACGGCGGAGAACGTGGCGCCGGAAGTCGGCGGCCTCCGTGTCTCCGTTCAGCCGGGCGGTTGCTCCGGCTTCAAGTACAGCCTGCTGATCGAGGACAAGCCGGCCGACGACGACACGATCCTGCCGCAGGGTTCGTTCAACGTCTTCGTCGACCCGTACTCGATGCAGTATCTCAATGGCGTGATCATCGATTACGTGACGTCGATGCAGGGTTCCGGTTTCACGTTCAAGAATCCGAATTCGACCGGCGGCTGCGGCTGCGGCAGCAGCTTCTCGGCCTGACCCGCCGTGTCCGCTGACCGAGATCCGCGCTCCGAGAGCGCGACCGATCGGCGCGAGGCCCGCGCTCCCCTCGGGGGGCGCGGGCCTCGTGCCGTGCCTCCCTCCGAGCAGCGCGAACGGATCCGGACGCTGGTGTTCGAGGACCACGCCTCGCTCGCCCAGCGCGTCGCGAACCGGATCGCCGAGATCATCCGCGCGGCGAACTCCGAGGGCCGCCGCGCGGTGCTCGGCCTCGCGACCGGTTCGACGCCGATCGGCGTGTACCGCGAGCTGGTGCGCATGCACCGCGAAGAGGGACTGAGCTTCGCGCAGGTCGAGACGTTCAATCTGGACGAGTACCTGCCGATGGACCCGGACAGCGAGCACTCGTACCACCGGTTCATGTGGTTCCACCTGTTCTCGCACATCGACATCCGCCCGGAGCACGTGCACCTGCTCGACGGCACGGTCCCGCTCGACGAGGCGGCGGCGCACTGCGACGCGTACGAGGCGGCGATCCTCGCGGCGGGCGGCATCGACTTCCAGTTGCTGGGTATCGGCAAGACGGGGCACATCGGTTTCAACGAACCCGGCTCGGGGATCGACAGCCGCACGCGCCACGTGCATCTCGACCGCGTCACGCGCCGCGACGCGGCGAGCGACTTCTTCAGCGAGCGCAACGTCCCGCGCGAAGCGCTGACGATGGGCGTGGCGACGATCCTCGCGGCGCGAGAGATCGCGATCCTGGCGACCGGCGAGCACAAGGCGGACATCGTGCGGCGCGCGGTCGAGGACGAGGTCGACCTCGGCGTCCCGGCCACGTTCCTGCAGCGGCATCCGCACGCGACCTTCCATTGCGACACCGCCGCCGCGGCCGCGCTCGCGCGCATCGCGACGCCCTGGCTCGTCGACGAGGTGCAGTGGACGCCCGAGCTGGAAGTGCGCGCGGTGATCTGGCTCTCCGCCACGACCGGCCGCGCCATCCTCAAGCTCTCCGAGGGCGACTACGCCGAGCATCGCCTGTCGGGCCTGCTGGCGCTGCATGGCGAGGCGGGCTCGGTGAACGGCGAGGTCTTCCGCTCGCTCAACGACCGCATCCGTGGCCGCGCCCGCCTTCCGCACCACTCGCGCATCGTCGTCTTCTCGCCGCATCCCGACGACGACGTCATCTCGATGGGTGGGATCCTGCGCAAACTCGCGCAGAACGGGAACGCCGTGACGGTCGCGTACATGACGAGCGGCAACATCGCCGTCTTCGATCACGACGTGCGGCGCCATATCGACGTGCTGCGGCGCATCGCGCGCGAGCAGGGACTCGACGGCGGCACCTGGCCGGCGTATGCCGATCGGGTGATCGACGCGATCGAGAACAAGCGTCCGGGCGAGGCCGACAGCGCCGAGGTCGCCGACCTCAAGCGCATGATCCGCGAGTCCGAGGCCGTGTCGGGGCTCGAGACGGTCGGCCTCGAGGCCCGCCACGCGCGATTCCTCGACCTGCCGTTCTACCATACGGGCACGATCGAGAAGGCGCCGATCGGCCCGGCCGACGTCGCGATCGTGCGCGCGCTGCTCGAAGCCGAGCGACCGCACTACGTCTTCGTGGCGGGGGACCTGAGCGACCCGCACGGGACGCATCGCCTCTGCAAGGACGCGATCGACCGCGCGATCGCCGAGGTCTTCCCGCAGCGCCCGCGCGGCGTGCAGACGCCGCCACCGGAGTACCTCGAACAGACCGCCGCATCCTGGACCCCCGAGGTCTGGCTGTATCGCGGCGCTTGGCAGGAGTGGCCGGTCGCCGAGGCGACCTGGCTCGTGCCGCTCTCGCGCGAGGAACTGCGCGTGAAGATCCAGGCGATCTTCAAGCACCAGTCGCAGAAGGACTCCGCGCCCTTCCCGGGACAGGACGACCGGGAGTTCTGGCAGCGCGTCGAAGCGCGCAACACCGGCACGGCCGAGTTGCTGGACCGCCTCGGACTCGCCGAATACAACGCCATCGAGGCCTATGTCGTCGACTGAGATCGGCAGTGCCTTCACCGCCCTCGACTGGGGCATCCTCGTCGTCTACCTCGCCGGCACCACCGCCCTGGGGGTCTGGCTGGGACGAGACCAGAAGGACGCGCGCGACTACTTCGTCGCGGACGGTTCGATCCCGTGGTGGGCGGTGCTCTTCTCGATCGTCGCGACCGAGACGAGCGCACTCACCTTCATCTCGATCCCCGGGCTCGCGTACCTCGGCGACTTCACCTTCTTGCAGGTGGCGACCGGATATCTGCTCGGCCGCATCGTAGTCGCCTACACGCTGCTGCCCCGGTATTCCGAGGGGCAGCTCGTCACAGCGTACGCGCTGCTCGAGAAGCGCTTCGGACTCGCGACGAGGCGGTTCACGTCGGTGACCTTCATGGTCACGCGCGCGTTCGGCGATTCGGTGCGCATCTTCGCCACGGCGATCCCGATCGCGTTGATCATTGGCCCGTTCATCCCGGCCGAATACGTGACGCCGGTCGCGATCCTCTCGCTCGGCGCGACGACGTTGCTCTACACGTATCACGGCGGGATGCGCGCGGTGGTCTGGACCGACGTGATCCAGACGTTCGTCTACCTCGCCGGCGGCTTTGGCGCGGTCTATCTGATCGGCGCGGGGGTCGACGGTGGCTGGACACGCATCCTCGCCGACGCGGGCGCGGCGGGCAAGCTGCGGCTCGTCGACACCTACATGGGCATCGACCGGCCGCACACGCTGTTCGCCGGCCTGCTCGGCGGCGGGTTCCTCGCGATGGCGTCGCATGGCGCCGACCAGTTGATCGTGCAGCGGTTGCTGACGGCCGGATCGCTCAGTGACTCACGCCGCGCACTCATCGGCAGCGGCTTCGCGGTGATCGCGCAGTTCGCCCTCTTCCTGCTGATCGGCGTCGGGCTCTGGTCGTTCTATGAAGCGCGGACGTTCGCGTCGCCCGACAAGATCTTCCCGACGTTCATCGTCGAGGAGATGCCCTCCGGCATGAAGGGCATCGTGATCGCGGCGATCCTCGCGGCCGCGATGAGCACGATCTCGGGCTCGCTCAACTCCCTCGCCGCCGCGACGACCCACGACCTCTGGGTCCCGCTGCGCGGCAAGGACGCGTCTCCGGCCAAGCTGTTGCGCGTCTCGAAGTTCTTCACCCTCGTCTGGTTCGTGATCCTCATCGGCGGGGCGCTGCTCTACCGTTCCGAGGGCACGCCGGTCGTCGTGATCGCGCTCTCGATCGCCTCGTTCACGTACGGCGGACTGCTCGGCGGCTTCTTCCTCGCGATGCTCTGGTCGCGCGCGATCCAGCGCGACGCGATCCTCGGCATGTCGGTCGGCATCGGCAGCATGAGCGTGATCGTGTTCGCCGGCCGCCTCGCAGCGGCCTTTCCCGCCCTCGCCGACCCGCTCTCGCCGTTCATCGGGATCGCGTGGCCCTGGTTCGTGCTGATCGGCACGACGATCACGCTCGTCACGGGTATCTTGTCCTCGTTCACGCACGCTACGCCGACCACGGCGCCTCAAGTCTGACCGGAATCCCGTTCATGTCGCATCTCGTCGTCGGAGTCGATGGTGGTGGCAGCAAGACCCACGTGATCGTCGCGGACGGCCGCGGGAAGGAGATCGCGACGCTCACCGGCGCGCCCTCCGCGATCCGGCCCGGTGACGCGCTGCACTCGGCCGAGGTGATCGGCGCGCTCGTGCGCGACGCGCTCGCCGTGGCGGATCGCGGGGACGAGCGACCGAGGATGCTCACCGTCGGCGTGGCCGGTGCCGGCCGTGAGAACGAGCGGAAGTCCCTGCTCCGCGCGCTCTCGGGAGAGGGGATCGCCGACGAGGTGCAGGTCATCACCGATGCGGAGATCGCCATGGAGGACGCCTTCGGCGACGGCCCTGGCATCCTGCTGATCTCGGGAACGGGATCGGTCGCGTTCGGCCGCGGGCCGACCGGGATCTTCGTGCGCTGCGGCGGTTGGGGACCGATGTGCGGGGACGAAGGCAGCGGCGCCTGGATCGGCCGCCGCGCGCTCAGCGTGATCACGGCATCGCACGACGGTCGCGAGCCCGAGACGCGCCTCGTGGGCGCCGTGCTCACCGCGCTGCAGCTCGACGAGGTGGACGACCTCGTCGCTTGGGCGGCGTCGGCCACGCCGAAGGATCTCGCCGCACTCGGCGCTCCGGTGATGACGCTCGCCGCGGAGCGCGACCTCCGCGCCAACTCGATCTGCACGCTGGCCGCCGAGGAGCTCGTGCTCCACGTGCGGACGCTCGCGCGACAGCTCTTCGTGGACGAGCGCGCGGCGCTGCCGGTCGCCCTCGCGGGCGGCATGCTGCATCGCGGATCGTTCCTGCGCCGCCTCGTGGAGCACCGGCTCAAGACGGCCGTGCCCGGGTCGCACCTGCACGGCGAGGAAGTCATCGCCGCGCGCGGTGCGGTCAAGCTCGCGCGGAAGGCGCTCGCCGGCGTCTGATCAAGCGTCCGATCCGGCGTCCGATCCGGCGTCCGATCAGTCGGACTCGAAGTTGCGCTGCGGCAGCCCGCGGCGAAGGGTCGAGTACCGGTAGCCGTAGACGGCATAGAGCACGAGCCCGATGAGCAACCAGATGCCGAAGCCCTTCCAAGCATTCATCGGCAGGCCCTTCATCACGAAGAAGCAGGCCGACGCGCCTCCGAGGCTCACGAACCAGACGAACGGCACCTTGAACGGCCGGTGTCGGTCCGGCTGCGTGAAACGCAGCACGAGCACGCCGAGGCAGACGAGCACGAAGGCGAAGAGCGTGCCGATGTTCGTGAGGTCATAGGTCGCAACGTCGTCGGCGATGAGCGCGGCACAGGCGACGAGCACGCCGGTGATGATCGTGGTCACGTGCGGCGTGCGGTACTTCTTGTGCAGCTTGGC
>JAYTNC010000047.1:0-12241 GCA_043748515.1 Gemmatimonadota bacterium
CCCGCGCCGAGCGACTCAGGCGGCGTGCGAGGTGCGTTCGGTCGGGCGGCGGGAGAGGTAGACCTTCTCGCGGCCCGGCCCGAGGACCTCGAGCTCGACGGGGCGGGTGATCACGCCGATCGTGCGGCCTGCTTCGTCCAGGATCTGCACCAGCGGGTCGTCCGGGCTGCGTTTCACTGTGGGTTCCATGGGTTCCTCGTGCGTTCACCCCATCTGACACCGGGAGGCACGGGAAGGTTTGCCTGGGGCCGTATCATGCGGGTCACGGCGGGGTCCCGAACGCGGAACGGCAGGCGTCCGCGGTGCGGAGCCTGCCGTTCGACGGACGGCGTGGGATTCGAACCCACGGTACGCTATGAACGTACACACACTTTCCAGGCGTGCGCCTTAAACCACTCGGCCAGCCGTCCCGGGCTGCGAAGCCACTGCGGATCGCGACAGGGACTCCTCCAAACGACGACGCGCCGGCAGAGCCAGCGCGTCGGGACCTGCACGGACAGAGTGAGATTCGAACTCACGGTACCGTTGCCGGTACGCCGGTTTTCGAGACCGGTGCCTTCAACCACTCGGCCATCTGTCCTTCTGAGTTGCGGGAATTTAGACGGCACACCGCGGAGGGTCAACGGGAGAAGGCTGTGGAAATCGAGGAATCTTCTTGGGAACGGCCGCGGTCGTCCGCGCGATGATTCCGGCATGACTCGCTTTCACCGCGTTCGCGCCCACTGGGTCCTCGTCGCTCTCGCCGCCCTCGCGGCCTGCATGGCGACCCTGCGCCCTCTTCACGCACAGGTCGCCGACTCCTTCCCCCGCCCCGACCGCCCGGTCTCGTGCATCGTGGCGCCGCGCTGGATCGCGGCGGAGCGCCGTGACGCGTTCGGCGAAGCCGATTCGGTGATGCGCGCGTGCGGATCGGCCCCGGATCGCGCGTGGCCGACATCGGCGCGGGGGACGGATACTACGTGCAGCGCCTCTCGGAGCGCGTGGGCCCGACCGGGCTGGTCTTCGGCGAGGACATCGAGTTGCGCTATCTCGAATTGCTGCGCGCGCGCGTGGAGCGGGCCGGGTGGCCGAACGTCCGCGTGATCGAAGGCACCGAGGACGATCCCGCCTTGCCGCCGGCGAGCATCGACGTCGCGATCATGATCCACATGTACCACGAGATCACGTCGCCCTTCGCGCTGCTGCACCGGCTCACGCCGGCCTTGCGCGAGGGTGGCCGGCTGGCCGTGCTCGACGTCGACGGGCCGACGGGGCGTATCTCATGATCTTCCGGGCTCCCGACGAGGAATCGCGAACCATCAGCGCCGCCGACGTCCGCGCGCGGGTTGCGAAGGCGAACTGCCGAGCCTGAACGCTACTGGCGGCGCGCCCGGAAGAACTCCTTGAGCACCTCTCCGCACTCCGCCTCGCGCACGCCGCCCTGCACCTCGGGGCGGTGATTGAGCTTGGGGTGACGCAGGAGATCGGCGACCGAGCCCGCCATGCCCGCCTTGTCGTCCCAGGCGCCGAAGACGACGCGACCGACCTTCGTCAGCACGATCGCACCGGAGCACATCGCGCAGGGCTCGAGCGTCACGTAGAGTGTGGCGGTGGTGAGTCGCGTGTCGCCGACGGCGTAGGCCGCGGCCTTGATGACGCGCATCTCGGCGTGCTGCGTCGCGTCCTTGCCCGCGACCATCGCGTTGCAGCCGCGAGAGACCACCGCCCCGTTGTGGACGATCACCGCGCCGACGGGCACCTCACCGGCCTTCGCCGCGCGCTCCGCCTCCGCGAGCGCCTCTCCCATCCAGAACGCGTCCTCATCGGCGCGCGTGGGGAACGTCACTGGTCCACTCCTCATGCAGGCACCCATCCATAGTGGTCGGCGAGGTAGGCGAGCGTCGCCGTCACGAGCGCCTCGGCGAAGGCCGTGCGAGACTCCGCGGTGTCGCGAACGCCGACGTAGTTGCATTCGACCTGGATCGCGTCGACCGGACCACCCACCTGCGATCCGTGGCGTTGCGTGTTGTAGCCGCCATCGAAGTACGACTCGCCCGACACCGGCGCGGGATCGCCCGCGGACGGCACGGTCGGGAAGCCGAGCGCGGCGAGGCGCGTGCCGAGCGCGCGAGGACCGCGGAGGAGCACGACTCCCGAGTCGCCCGAGGCCGCGACCGCGTCGAGGCCCGAGACGCTGCTCGCCGCGAGGAGCGGCGTGAGGATCGAGTCGGCGAGTCGCAGATTCGCCGCGGAGAGGAGGTACCCGAGTTCCAGGCGCGGCACCGCGTGCGCATGACCGTGCAGGTCGATCAGCAGCGCGCGCGGATGCACCCGCACCGCGCGCGCCTTCGCGCTGTCGAGCCTCGTGTGGAAGAGCGCCCACATCGGCGCGAGCGGAGCGTGGCCGTCCGTCGCCTCCGCGAGTTCGCGATTCGCGTCGAACTTCCGGCGATGCAACCGGTTGGCGACGACGAACGGGCGCTTGCCGATGCGCCGCTGAAAGGCATCGGCGATCGCGAAGGCGAGCGCGCGGGTGTTCGCGTCGTTGACCATGACGCAATCGACGCAGTCGCGATCGGGGAGATCGACGGGCGCGAGGTCCCCACCGTGCGGCGCGACGACGAAGGGAATGGTCCCATCGGTCACTTCGACCCAGCCGCTCACGTCGAGCGCGGGCGTGCCGCCCGCGGGGGGCGGCGTGATGCCCCCGTCGGTCGCACCGCCGGAACAGCCGACGGCGCCGAGGACCGCGACGGTCCCCAGCGCCCTGCGCATGCGCTGCCCTGCGACGACTGGGATCACGCCACCTCGAACCCGATGTGGTCGTCCACCGCCGTCGCGACGATCGTGTCGCCGTCCTTGAACTTGCCCTCGAGCAGTGCCAGCGCCAACGGGTTCTGCAGCAGTCGCTGAATGGCGCGCTTGAGCGGCCGTGCGCCGAAGGCGGGGTCGTACCCCTCCGTGGCGAGCAGCGCCTTCGCCTCGTCGGAGAGCTTGAGCGTGATCTTGCGGTCGCCGAGCAGCTTGTCGAGCCGCGTGAGCTGCAGCCCGACGATGTGGCCGATCTGTTCCCGCCCGAGCGGACGGAAGATCACGATGTCGTCGACGCGGTTGAGGAACTCGGGCTTGAAGTGCCCGCGGAGCGCGGCCGTCACCTGCGTCTCGACGAGCGCCCAGTCCGACGTTCCCGTCTCGAGGATCCAGGACGAGCCGATGTTCGACGTCATGATGATGACGGTGTTGCGGAAGTCCACCGTGCGGCCCTGCGAATCGGTGAGGCGCCCGTCGTCGAGGATCTGCAGCAGGATGTTGAACACGTCGGGATGCGCCTTCTCGATCTCGTCGAAGAGCACGACGCTGTACGGACGGCGGCGTACCGCCTCGGTGAGCTGCCCGCCCTCCTCGAACCCGACGTAGCCCGGCGGCGCGCCGACGAGCCGCGAGACGGCGTGCTTCTCCATGTACTCCGACATGTCGATGCGCACCATCGCGGTCTCGTCGTCGAACAGGAAGTGCGCGAGTGCGCGCGCGGTCTCGGTCTTGCCCACGCCGGTGGGCCCGAGGAAGATGAACGAACCGATCGGACGGTTGGGATCCTGCAATCCGGCGCGCGAACGTCGCACGGCGTTGGCCACCGCCGTGACGGCCTCGGTCTGCCCGACGACGCGCTTCGCGAGTTCCTGGTCGAGCTTGGCGATGCGTTCGCGCTCCGACTCGAGCATGCGCGAGACCGGGATGCCGGTCCACCGCGCGACGATCTCGGCGATGTCGTCGGCGGTGACCTCTTCCTTGAGGAAGTGGGTGCCCTCGCCCTTCTGCGAAGTGAGGCGCTCCTCGACCTGCTTCAGCTCGGCCTCGAGCCTGGGCACGGTGCCGTACTGCATCTCGGCCGCCTTGCCGAGGTCGCCGGCGCGCGTGGCGCGGTCGACCTCGGTCCGGGCCTCCTCGAGCTGCTGCTTGAGCTTGCCGACGTTGCCGAGCGCGTCCTTCTCGAGTTGCCACTGCGCCTTCATGGCGCCCGACTTCTCGCGCAGCTGCGCGAGTTCCTGCTCGATGATCGTGCGCCGCTCGACCGTCACCTTGTCCTTCTCCTTGGCGAGGGCCTGACGCTCGATCTCCAGTTGCACGACGCGGCGTTCGACCTCGTCGATCTCCTGCGGGAGCGAGTCGATCTCGATGCGCAGCCGCGAGGCGGCCTCGTCCATGAGGTCGATCGCCTTGTCGGGGAGGAAGCGGTCGCCGATGTAGCGGTTGGAGAGCATCGCCGCGGCGACGAGCGCGCCGTCGGTGATGCGCACGCCGTGGTGCGACTCGTAGCGCTCCTTCAGGCCGCGCAGGATCGCGATCGTGCTCTCGACCGTGGGCTCGCCGACGAAGACCGGCTGGAAGCGACGTTCGAGTGCGGGGTCCTTCTCGACGTGCTTGCGGTACTCGTCGAGCGTCGTCGCGCCGACCACGCGCAGCTCGCCGCGCGCGAGCATCGGCTTGAGCATGTTGCCCGCGTCCATCGAGCCTTCGGCCTTGCCCGCGCCGACGAGCGTGTGCAGCTCGTCGATGAACATCACGAATTGTCCCTCGCTCGAGGTGATCTCCTTGAGCACGGCTTTGAGGCGCTCCTCGAACTCGCCGCGGAACTTGGCGCCGGCGATGAGCGCGCCGAGGTCGAGCGAGACGAGCTGCTTGTTGCGCAGCGACTCGGGCACGTCGCCGTTCACGATGCGCTGCGCGAGGCCTTCCGCGATGGCCGTCTTGCCGACGCCCGGCTCGCCGATGAGCACGGGGTTGTTCTTGGTGCGCCGCGAGAGCACCTGCACCACACGCCGGATCTCCTCGTCGCGGCCGATGACCGGATCGAGCTTGCCCTTGCGCGCGTCCTCGGTGAGGTCGCGCGTGAACTTCTGCAACGCCTGGTACTGGTTCTCCGGCGTCTGGTCGGTGACCTTGTGCGCGCCGCGGACGACCTGGAGCGCTTCGAGCAGTCCCTTCCGGGTGACACGCTGCGCCTTCAGCAGGTTCGCGGTCTCGGCGCCCTTCACGTCGGCGAGCGCGAGCAGCAGGTGCTCGATCGACACGTACTCGTCGCCGAGGGCCTTCGCTTCCTTCTCGGATTGATCGAGGACGGCGGTGAGTTCGCGCGCGAGGTTGGGCTGCGCGTCGGTCTGCTTGGGGTACCGCGCGATCTCGCGCTCGAGCGCCTCGCGCAGCGGCGCGATGGTGACGCCCATCTTCTGGAGGATCGGGACGACGATGCCCTCGTCCTGCGCGAGGAGGGCGAGGAGGAGGTGCGTGTCGTGCACGAGCGGATTGCCGACCCGACGCGCGTGGCCGACCGCTTCGGTCAGGGCTTCCTGGGACTTTACGGTCAGGCGGTCGGGGGACAGCATCTTGGGATGGAGGCTGAAGGATGTAGGACGAAAGATGGGCGGCGGAGTGCTTCCACGGCGTCTCCGACTGCCGAAGAGTTCCCGGTGCGCCGACACGCCGGTCCGTCAGGGATTCTCCGGTATCGTCCCAAAGGTGCGGCCGTCGTCGCGGCGAAGCGAGAGGCGCTGGCGATCGCACCACTCCAGGAACGGGATCAACCACTTCCGCGTGATGCCGAGCGCCTCGCGCAACTCGCTCGGCGAGTACGACTGCCCCGGCTTCACGTGGGTCCGCAGTCGGCGCAGCAGTTCGGTGACGCCCTCACGCGCGAAGGGGCGGTCGAGCGCGATCATCACGATGCGCTTCTCCTTGTCGAGCAGCTTGAGCAGGGCCGGGACCTCCGGGCCGAACTCGGCTGTGAGTTCGGTCATGCTCGGCGGTTCGATACCGGCCGTACGGAGCCGATCGAGCAACTGGTCACGCGCCGACGTCGCGCCCGCGCTCGCCCCCGCCTGAAACGCCACAGTGCGGATCGTGGCCCCCTCGACGACGATGAGCCCCGCGCGTTCGGCGCGGCGGATCACCTCGTCGGCGAGCGCGGCATTCGGCGAGAGCGCGACACGCGCCGTCTGACGGTCGACGCCGGGCGCCAGGGGTTGCTCGGCGTGCGTGCGCGCCACGAGGGCGAGGAGCGTGGTGCGCATGGCGGCGAGGACGGGAAGCCGGACGAGACGGTCGTCGACGCGCACGACCTTCTCGAGGTCCTTGAGCAGTCGGTCGACGAGCGATTTCCGCAGCCCGAGCCGGAGCGGAAGTGAGGCGACCTCGAGTCCGCTCGAACCGCTCTCGAGGAGCATCCATTCCAGCCGTTCGACGTCGGAGGCGGCGGTGTGAGGCCACGGCTTGGCGCGCGCGCTCGGCGGAAGCGGATCGGTGACGATACCGCCGCCGATCGTTCCGTCGGCGCCGCCCGCGCGCAACACGAATCGGTCGCCCGCCCGCATGACCACGGGTGCGTCGAGCCGAAGCCGCACCGCGCGCGTCTCGCCCGGAACGACAGGGCCACCGGGCGTGATGACGCGCGTGCCGACCTCCGCCGTCCCGAGATGGAAGCGCAACCAGCGTCGCGCGCCGATGGCCCGCGCGTGAGGCAGGAGCGCGACGTCGGCGCGGAGCACACGGCTCGGCACCCAATGATCGCCGGCGCGCACGAGCACGGCATCGTGCGCGACCTCGTCGCGATCGACCCCGACGAGCGCGACGGCCACTCGCGTGCCAGCGCCCACCTCGGTCGCAGGCGCGCCGTGCGACTCGAGGCTCCGCACGCGCGCGGTGCGATCGAGCGGAAGGATCCGCACGCTCGCTTCGCGCGCGATCACGCCGGTCCATGCGGTGCCGGTGACCACGGTACCGGCCCCCGCGACGGAGAAGACACGATCGACCGGCATGCGCCATGGTTCGTCCGCCGCGCGCGCCGGCACGTTCGCCGCAGCGACGCGGATGGCCGCGCGCAGGTCGTCGAGCCCCGCGCCGGTGATCGACGAGACCGGGACGATCGCGGCGTCGGCGAGCGCGGTGCCCTCGAGCGCGGCGCGCGCATCCTCGGTGGCGAGCTCGCGCAGCTCGTCGTCGACGAGATCCGACTTGGTCAGCGCGACGACGCCGGCCTTCACGCCGAGCAACGTGAGGATCGAGAGATGCTCGCGCGTCTGCGGCATCACGCCCTCATCGGCGGCGATCACGAGCAGCGCGAGGTCGATGCCCGAGGCACCCGCGAGCATGGTGCGCACGAACGCTTCGTGCCCCGGCACGTCGACGACGCCGAGCGTGCCCAGCCCGTCGAGGTGCAGTGGCGCGAAGCCCAGCGCGATGGTGATGCCACGCCGCTTCTCCTCCGGCAATCGATCGGTGTCGACCCCCGTGAGCGCGCGCACGAGCGATGTCTTGCCGTGATCGATGTGACCCGCGGTCCCGAGGATCATCGGTGAGACGCCTCCCACGAGGCCCACGCGCGAAGCGCGCGGCCGTCGCCGAGGTGCTCTTCGACGAACTCGCGCAGGAGCCGTAGGTGCGCGCGCAGCGTCGGCGCATCGAGCGCGGGCACCTGTTCCTCGCGCGCCCAGCACAGCAGCGTGAGGCGCGCTTCGGCGGGCAACGTACGCGCACCGGGCACGAGCGCGCCGCAGAGCCGGCAGAGCGCGCCGCCGGAGCGGTGTCCGAACCGGACCATCTCGTCGTCGGTGAGCGAACGGTGACAGAGCGCGCAGGTATCAAGGGCAGGCGCGAAGCCGAGCTCGCTCACCAGGCGCCACGCCGAAGAGAGCGTCTCGCCGCCGACCTCGGCATCGCCCGCCACGCCGATCGCATCGAGCCCCGCCGCGAGCGCGTCGTGGATGGCGCCACCCTCGTCCTCCGACGCGAAGCGCATGCAGAGCTCTCCGAGGGCGGCCGACGCCGCGAAGCGTTCGAGCGACGCGGCGAGCTCGGGGCGCGCGCGCGTCGCGTCGAATCCGGTCAGCGTATGCAGGTCGCGACCCGGCTGGATCGTGAGGTGCGCGATCCCGCTCGTGAACAGATCGAGCCCGAGTCCAAAGCGGCTCCTGGGGCGCTTGGCCCCCCGGGCGATCACGCTGACGACACCGGCCTCGCGCGTCGCCAACCGGACGATGCGCGAGGTCTCCCTGTAGTCGAAGCCGTGCAGGACGATCGCCTCGGTCTGGATCACCTCTGCAACTTAAGTCCCGCGTAGAGCGTGCGCCCCGGGGCGCCGAAGCCGACGATCCGCTGATACCGCACATCGGCGACGTTCTCGGCGCGGAGTTGGAGGCGCGCCGACGGCATGAGCCCCGCGGGGAGCACCAGCTCGGCCGACAGATCCAGCGTGGTGAACGGCGCGAGCGTGACCGGGGTCGCCGGATAGCCGCTGAAGTCGCGGTCCTCGCGCGCACCGGTCCGCGTGGCGACGGCGCTGAGGGTGCCGAGCTTGGCGACCGTGCGGACCAGCTGCAGCGAGGCCGAGTGCTCAGGGCGGCGGATCAGCCGTCCACCGGCGACGAAGTTGGCGCCCTCACCTGAATCGAAACCGGCGTCGACGACGCGCGTGTCGGTCCAGGTGTAGGAGCCGCTCAGGCGGAATCCGGCGACATCGTCGAGCGTCGCGTCGAGTTCGACACCGCCGGCGTTGGCCTCGGCGATGTTGTAGTAGTTGGGCTCCCCCGGAACCGGCGGGGCACCGGTGTACTGGATGAGATCGCGGAAGCGCTGCGTGAAGCCCGTGACGCGGAGCAGCGTTCCCTTCCCGACCACCGCCTCGATGCCGAGCTCGGCCGAGCGCGTGCGCTCGGGACGGAGCGCGGCATTCCCGACGGTGAAGCCGGTCGCGAAGTTCTCGAAGAAGCTCGGCGCCTTGAACGCGTTGCCCGCGGACGCACGGAGGCGCGCCGCCTGAGCGAATCGCCAGGCCGCGCCCGCCCGCACCGTGCCGAACGAACCGAACGCGCTGTTGTCGTCGACGCGCGCACCGAGCGTGTACGAGAACGCTCCCGCATCGCCGAGGGCCTGCGCATAGAACGCCTTCGTCTCGCGCGCGGCCTCGAAGGCATCGGGGAAGTCGCCGTACTCGCTCAGCGAGACGGAGGTGGCGCGTTCGACGTCGCGGGAGAACTCGCCTCCGAGCGAGAGATACTGCGCGTCGCCGAACCGTACGGTGTGCCGCAGGTCGGCGAGCCGGCGCGTGACCGTGCCGCGCGCGAAGTAGCCGAAGAATCCGAGCGTGTCGGAGGCGTCGTCGGCGCCGTCGCTGGTGCGCGGGAACAGCGTGTTCGCGGAGAGCTGGACGCGCGTCTCGTGTCGGACACTCCACCGGCGACCCGCATCGATGCCCAGCAGCGCGCGATGTTCGGTGCGCTCGGCGTTGCGATCCTCGAGCGCGCCGCTCGAGCCGGTCGGATACTGGTAGCTCGACGCGTTGTAGCGCGAGGTGATGCGCAGGTCGTTCTGTGCGCCGGGTGCGAAGGTGACCGAGGCGGAGAGTCCGTCGTTGCGATACGCGTTGTTGAACTCGAGGATGCCATCACTCGCGTGGTGGTCGCCCTGGAGCGACCAGCGCGCACCGGCCACGGTGCCGTCGGCGCCGAGCGAAGCGCGACGGGCGCCGAACGAACCGCCGCCGATCTCGGCGCGCTGCGACGTGGCGCCGCCGCGACGCGTGAAGAGCTGGATCACGCCCGTGACCGCCTCCGAGCCGTAGAGCACGCTCGCCGGTCCGCGCACGATTTCGATGCGTTCGACGTCGTCGAGCGTGATGCGACCGAGGTCGAGCACGCCTCCCGGCTCGTTCACTGGCACGCCGTCGATGAGGACGCGCACGTAGTTCGACTGCCCGCCGCGCATGAAGATCGCCGTCTGCGAGCCGAAGGACGAGACGCGCGCGATCGACAGCCCCGGCACGCGCTGCAGCGCCTCGGCGAGGTGCGTCACACCCTCGGCGCGGAGCGCGTCGCCGGAGAGCACGGTGGCCGTGGCGGTAGGACTCGATATCGCGCCCGGCAGTCGGGTCGCCGTCACGACTGCAGCGGGGAGTTGCACGGTGCCGCGCTGCTGCGCGAGAACGAGGAACGGCGTCGCGGCGAGCGCGACGATGCAGCGAGAGAGCGAGGAGGCCACTACGGAGTCCGGAGAAGGATGATGGATCAGCGAGTCCCGCGCCCACGGAGGGGCACGAGGACGGGAGCACCCACGGCGGGATCGCGCGTGACGACGAGTGGCCACTCGTAGACCCGTTCGAGCACATCCCCGCGCATCACGTCCGCCGGCGTCCCGGCGGCAGCGACGCTGCCGTGGTGGAGCAACACGATGTGGTCCGCGAATCGGGCCACGAGATTGAGCTGGTGACTCACGAGCAGGACGCAGTGTCCCGCGCGCGCGAGCGCGTCGAGCAGTTCGAAGACCGCCATCTCGTGCGCCACGTCGAGGAACGTCGTGGGCTCATCGAGCACGAGCGCGCGGCCTCCCTGCGCGAGCGCCCGCGCGATCCGCACGCGCTGCCACTCGCCGCCGGAGAGTTCGTCGGTGCTGCGATCGGCCAGCGCGCCCACGTCGGCGCGGGCGATCGCGGCGGCGATCGCGGCGCGGTCCGCGGCGCTCGGACCGCTGAATGCACCGCCGTGCGGATAGCGCCCGAGCGCGATGAAGTCGCGCACGGTGAGCGGGAAGGCCGGTTCCTCGCGCTGTGGCACGACGGCGAGTGCCGTCGCCACCTCGCGACGCGTGAACTCCGCGAATGCGCGATCGTCGAGCGTGACGCGGCCGCGTTCGGGCGCGAGTCGCCCGAGCAGGGCGCGCACCAGCGTGCTCTTGCCCGATCCATTCGGCCCGACCACGGCCGTGATACGCCCGGGAACGGCGCGCAGCGAGATACCGCGCACGGCGGGCTCCCGACTCCCCGGGTAGCGCAGCACGACGTCCTCGAAACGGATCATCGCGCGACCCCGGCGCGGAGGCGCCAGAGGAAGAACGGCACGCCGACGAGTGCGGTGACGGCGCCGAGTGGGAGTTCGGTCGGACGCATCACGGTGCGCGCGACGAGGTCGGCGGCGACGACGAGCGTGCCGCCCGCGAGCGCGGACGCGAGCACGGTCTCGCGCGTCGAGCGTGTGCCCAGCGCGCGCGCGATCGCGGGCACGATGAGTCCGACGAAGCCGATCAGTCCCGCCCCCGCGACGGTCGCCGCGGCGAGCAACGACGCTACCAGATAGATGCGACGCGTCACGCGCTCGACGTCGATGCCGAGCGATGCCGCCGCGTCCTCACCGAGCGCGAGCACGTCGAGGTCGCGTCCCCACCATGCGAGGCAGGCGATGCCGGCCACCACGTAGAGCGCGATCCAGCGGACGCCGCTCCACTGCGCGTCGCCGAGCGAACCCATCATCCACCAGAGCGCACCGCGCACGGTGCCTTCGGGGGCGGTCGCGAGGGCGACCATGATCGCCGCGGTGCAGAAGGCGCCGACGACGACGCCGGCCATGAGCAGGATCCGCGGATCGGCGCGCCCGCCGGCCGCGCGGGCCACGAGCAGCACGAGCAGCACCGCGAGCATCGCGCCGCCGAAGGCCGCGAGCGGGACGAAGCCCGGCGCGGTGAGGCCGAGCACGACGGCGAGCACCGCGCCGACGGCTGCGCCGCCGGACACGCCGAGCAGATACGGCTCCGCGAGAGGATTGCGCAGCGTCGTCTGCAGCGCGGTCCCGCTCGCCGCGAGCCCGGCCCCGACCACGATGCCGAGCACGACGCGCGGGAGCCGGAGGTCGTTCACGATCGCGATGGCCGCCGGATCGCCGGCGCCGGCGAGTGCGCGCCAAACCTCGGTGGGGGTGAGCGGCACCGATCCGACCGCGAGCCCGAGGGTCACGGCCGCGAGCAGCGCGAGCGCGAGGAACCACCAGAGGCGCCGCGGTGATGCGCTCACTGCGCCGCACCGGGATAGAGCAACTGCCGAAGGTGTCGCGCGGCCTCACCCATGCGCACGCCCGGCCGGCCGACGAGCATGGTGTCGACGACGAGAACGCGCCCCTCGCGCACGGCGCGCACGGCGGCCCAGCCGGGATGTGCGCGAAGCGTCGCCGCGCTGTTGGGCCCGACGAGGATCACGTCCGGATCGCGGCGTGCGATCTCCTCGAGGGTGACCTGCGGCGACGGATTCTCGAGATCGCCGAACACATTCTCACCGCCAGCGGCCACGAGGAGTTCGGAGAGATAGCTACCGTTGCCGATCGTCATGAGCGGCGCGTCCCAGACGTGCCAGAAGGCGCGCACCCGCTTCGCGGGGGCCGGCAGCGCGCGCACCGAGGCGAGGCTTGCGAGCACACTGTCGACGACGACCGAGCCGGCGTCGGACACG
>JAYTNC010000048.1:0-1523 GCA_043748515.1 Gemmatimonadota bacterium
CCCTTGAAGCCGTACTTCCACGGCGTCACGAGGCGCAGCGGCGCGCCGTTCTGATTCGGGAGGTCCTTCCCGTACACGCCGGTCGCGAGGAGCGTGAGCGGATGCATCGCCTCGTCGAGACGCAGTCCCTCGTTGTACGGCCACTCGAGCACCGGGTAGCGCTGGCCCGGCATGCGCGCCGGATCCATGAGCGTGGTGAACTCGACGAACTTCGCCGCGCTCGTGGGCTGCGCGCGCTTGAGCACGTCCGCGAGCATGATGCCGCGCCACGGGATCACCATCGACCAGGCCTCGACGCAGCGCATGCGATAGATGCGGTCCTCGACCTTCGACGGCTTGAGGAAGTCCTCGAGCTGGTAGTTGCCCGGCTTGGCGACGAGCCCCTCGACCTTCACGGTCCACGGCCGCGCCTTGAACTCCTGCGCGTTCATCGCGGGATCGTCCTTGCCCGTGCCGAACTCGTAGAAGTTGTTGTAGCTCGTCACGTCCTCTTCGGGCGTGGCGGTGTCGTTGGGCTGCAGGCCGTAGGGCGTGCCGAGCGGGCGCTGCTGCTGGGGCTGTTGGTTCTGCTGCTGCGCGCCGGCGGAGCGCGACGACATCGGGAGCGCGGACGCGCCGACGAGTCCCGCGCCGATGAGTCCCGCGGCCGTGAGGAACTTGCGACGGTCGAGGTACGCGCGCTCGGGCGTGATCTCGCTGGACGGCAGGTCATGGTTGGTCATGATGGTATCTATTGTCGAGAGCGGGATTGTGTTCCCCGATGGGGCATGGCCTATTTCTGTCCAGATGCCCACCCAGACCCCAGAGTACGCCGAACCCCCGGTCCTCGTTATCCGTCCGGAGAGCTCCCGGTCGCTCGGGATCGCCGGTGATGTCTGGGCCTTCCGCGACCTGCTCTGGAGCCTCGCCGACCGCGATCTCCGCCTCCGCTACCGCCAGACGGTGCTCGGCGTGGCCTGGGTGGTGCTCCAGCCGATGCTCGGCGCGCTGATCTTCACCTTCGTGTTCGGCGTGGTGGCGGAGCTCTCGAGCGAGGGCGTGCCCTACTTCCGCTTCACCTTCGCGTCGCTCGCCGGGTGGGGGCTCTTCGCCGGCGTGCTCACGCGCGCCAGCGGGTCGCTCGTGCAGAACGCGGGACTGATATCGAAGGTGTGGTTCCCGCGCGCGGTCCTACCTGCGTCCACCATTCCGGCGGCGCTGCTCGACTTCGTCGTCGCCGTCGTGGTGCTGGTGCTCATCTCGCTCCCCGGTGGCGCGGTCCCGGGCTTCGGGATGCTGCTCGCGCCGCTCTGGGCGATGGCGCTCGTGCTGCTCGCGCTCGGGCTCGGACTCATCGGCGCCGCGCTCATGGTCAGTTACCGCGACGTGCAGCACATCCTCCCGGTGGCGGTCCAGCTGCTGCTCTACGCGAGCCCCGTCGCCTACTCGGCGTCGAACGTGCCGTTCGAGTATCAGGCACTCTATCACCTGAATCCGGTCGCGGTGTTCCTCGAGGGACTGCGCGCCTCGCTGCTCGGCACCGC
>JAYTNC010000049.1:0-4395 GCA_043748515.1 Gemmatimonadota bacterium
GAGCCGTCCGCGAGCTGGCGGGACTCGTCCATCTTCCCGCGCTCAAGGAGGTTGAGGAAGATGTTGAGGGCGGGGGGCCAGGTGGCGACGCAAACGGTCGCGCCGGCCTCGATGAGGCACTTGGCGATGGCAAAGCCGAAGCCGCCGTCGTCGGCGACGCCGGCGACCAACGCCCGCTTGCCACGGAGATCGATAGGGAGCATTCCGTGATATGCCCTCCGCCATGGCGAGAAGCAAGGGTTTCCCCGCGGTCCGAGCCACCCGTGACAAGCCCATCGGCGGAAAAGGGGACACATTCACTAACCAATGACGGGTGAGCGACTTGGCACCGTCGCCCGATTTGACGGAAGCCCTCCTTGCGCTATATGATTGCGCTCCGCCTATTGGCGGGAGGATGTACCGCTCGTTCCGCTCACCAGACACCGGACCGTGTCCACATGATGAAAAGACTATTCCTGTTCCTCACGGGAATAACCCTCCTCGCCGCGCCAGCGCGCGCGCAGGATCAGCCGATCACCGGCAAGGTGACGACCGAGGCGCTCACGCCGATGTCGGGCGTGCAAGTGGTGATCAAGGGCACCACGACCGGCGTGCTCACCAACGGCGAGGGCGTGTATTCGATCCGCGCTCGTACGGGTCAGGTGCTGCAGTACCGCTTCATCGGCCACGGGCCGGTGGAACGGACGGTCGGCGCCGAGCGCGTGGTGAACGTCTCGTTGCGGCGCGTCGCGAGCCAGCTCGACGCGATGGTCGTCACCGCCCTCGGCGAGACGGTCAACAAGCGCGGCATCGGCACCTCGCAGCAGAGCGTCGCCGGGCCCGACATCGCGCAGACGCAGCGTGAGAACTTCATCAACGCGCTGCAGGGCCGCGTGGCGGGCGTCGAGGTGACGAGCACCTCGGGCGTGCCGGGGGCCTCGACGTCGATCACGATCCGCGGCGTCAGCTCGATCTCCTCGAGCAATCAGCCGCTCATGATCGTCGACGGCCTGCCGCTCGACAACAAGACGTTCAACACGAACGTCCTCGCATCGGATGCACCGGGCTCGGTGAGCTCGTTCAACAACCGCGGTGTCGACTTCACCAACCGCGCCGCCGACCTCAACCCCGACGACATCGAGTCGCTCGTCGTCCTCAAGGGACCCGAGGCCTCGGCGCTCTACGGGATCGACGCCGCCAACGGCGCGATCATCATCACCACCAAGCGCGGCCGCGCCGGACTCGGCGGGTTCGAATACAGCAACAGCTTCCGCCTCGAGCAGACGCGGACGCAGCCCGAGTTGCAGCGGACCTACGGGCCGACGAGCATCTCGGGCAACAGCCTCGGCTCGTTCCAGTACTTCGGCGCGCCCTATGCGTCGGGCACGCAGTTCTACGACAACATCGGCGGCTTCTTCGAGACCGCGATGACGGCGCGCCACAATCTCGCCTTCAGCGGCGCGTCCCCGGACAACCGGGTCAACTACCGTCTCGCTGTGTCGAGCAGCAAGCAGGAGGGCGTGGTCCCGAACACCGAGTTCGGCCGCATCAACCTGACCGGCGCCTCGCAGGCACAGGTGACGCCCTGGCTGCGCACCGACGTCACGATGGCCTACAGCTTCTCCAACAACACCCAGCCGTGGAAGGGCGCCGATGGTCCGCTGCTCGGCCTCCTCGTCTGGCCGCAGACCGACAACGCGCAGGACTGGCGCACGGCGGCCGGCCTCCGGCGTCGGATCACGTTGCTGGCGGCGGCGTCGGAGACCGACAATCCGTACTTCAACGTCCAGAAGAACATCAACGAGTCGCGGAACAGCCGCCTCGTCGCGAACATCGGCCTCGTGCTGACGCCCTTCACCTGGGGCAGCCTGAAGACCAACATCGGCGTCGATGGCTACACCAATGAACTGCGAGTGCTCCGGCATCCGGAGAGCGCGTTCGCCGCGTCGTACAACGGCGTGCTCGACGAAGCGCTCGACGTGGTGCGCAACATCAACGCACAGACAGTGTTCCGTGTCGAGCGGCGCACGCTCTTCGGCGACGTCTCGGTCAGCGGCCTCGTCGGCAACCAGATCGCGGACTTCAAATCGAACACGAGTGGCCTGAAGGGTCAGGATTTCCTCGACCCCAACTTCGTTTCGATCAACAACACGAGCATCGCCTCGCGGCTCAACCGCACGACGCTGAACCAGCGCCGCCTCGTGAGCGTCTTCGGCAGCACGACGTTCGACTACAAGGATTACCTCTACCTCACCGTCACGGCTCGCAACGACTGGACGTCGACCATCCCGGTCCCGGCGAACTCGTTCTTCTATCCGTCGATCTCCTCGAGCTTCGTCTTCTCGGACGCATTCCCTGCGGTCAAGCAGTGGATGACCGGCAAGGTCCGCTTGGCTTACGCCGGGGTGGGCAAGGACGCGCGGCCCTACGCAGACCGCCCGTCGCTCGAGTCGAAGCTCACGACCGGCGGCGGTTACGGCTACGGCTTCACCGGCCCCAACCACGACTTGCGCCCCGAGTTCGCGCGGTCGTACGAGGGCGGGTTCGACCTCTCGTTCTTCGATGACCGCCTCGGCCTCGACGCGACCTGGTACCGCAAGCGCACCAAGGACCAGATCGTCAACGACATCCGCGGCAGCTATGCGACGGGCTTCATCCTGTTCAACCTCAACGGGGCCGTGACATCGAACTACGGCACCGAGATCATGATCCGCGGCACGCCGTTCCTCCGCGACGACTGGTCGTGGGACGTCATGATGAACTTCGATCACTCGTACGGCTACACGAAGGAACTGCCGAACGCCTTGCCGGAGTCGTACGTCTCCGATACCTGGCTCTACGGCAACGTCCGCAACGGCACGCAGCCGGGCCTCTCCACGCGGTCGCTGACCGGCCTGTTCTATCTGCGGAACAACCAGGACGAGATCCTGATCGACCCGACGACGGGTCTCCCCATCCGCTCGACGACGTTCATCGACGGCGGCTACGACCGGACGCCGGACTTCACGATCGGTCTCACGAACACCTTCACCCGCGGCCGCTTCTCGGTCTCCGCCCTGGTCGACATCCGGAAGGGCGGCGACGTCCTCAACGCGACGGAGCACTACCTCACGTCGCGTGGCCTCAGCAAGCGCACGCTCGACCGCGAGACCCCCCGCGTCGTGCGCGGCGTGCTGCGCGACGGCCGCGAGAACAGCGCGACCCCGACGCCGAACAACATCGTGGTGATCCCGGCGGTGCAGCCGGCGTTCTACACGCTGATGTCGGAAGAGCTGTTCATCGAGAAGGACATCAACTGGGTCCGTCTGCGCGACGTCACCGTGCGCTACGAGCTCCCGGGCCGTTGGCTGAAGGCGCGCACCGCGAGCGTCTTCGTGACCGGCACCGATCTCTTCCTCCTCACCAACTACTCGGGAATGGATCCGATCGTGAACGGCAACTCGGCGGCGGTCGGCGGCTCCGGCGGCGCCGGCATCGACTACGGCAACTTCCCGATCCCGCGCGGCTTCAGCTTCGGCCTCAAGGTAGGGTTCTGACCATGACGAGACTCTTTACCCGCACCCTTCGCACCGGTCTCCTCGCCGGCGCGCTCCTCGTGTCGTCCTCCTGCGACGACTTCCTCGACGTCAACACCAACCCCAACGGCCCCCAGGTCGTCTCGGCGAATCTGTACCTCGCGCCGATGCTGCACTGGATGATCACGTCGCCGGCCTTCGAGGGCCGCTTCGTGGGCCGCTACACGCAGCAGTGGACGCTGCCGGGCACGGCGCTCAGCACTTGGGACCGCATGGGCTACGATCCCGCGAGCGACAATGGCGCGCAGCAGTGGCGCGACGTCTATTGGTCGTTCGGACAGAATCTCAAGGACATGATCGAGAAGTCCGCAGCCGAGGAGCGCTGGGACCTGCTCGGCGTCGGTCTCGTCCTGAAGGCCTGGGGCTGGCAGGTCATCACGGACATCCACGGTGAGATCATCATCCAGCAGGCGGTCGACCAGTCGCGATTCTCCTTTGACTACGACACGCAGGAGTACGCCTACCAGGAGGTCCAGCTCCTGCTGGACTCGGCGATCGTGCTGCTCAACCGCACGGACGGCGCGGTCGATGCGGCCTACATGGGCCGGACCGATCGCATCTACGCCGGCAACCGCGTGAAGTGGCTGCAGTTCGCCCACGGCCTCAAGGCGATCAGTCTCAATCACTTCTCGAACAAGTCGACGTACAACCCCGCGGCGGTGATCGCCGAGGTGGATCTCGCCTTCACTGGCAACGTGGATGACGCGCTGCTCGCGTTCCCGGGCGCCCAGAACGACGAAACCAACTTCCTCGGGCGCACGCGCGGCAACTTCAACGCGTACCGCCAGACCGAGTTCTCGGTCAGCCTGATGAACGGGACGCAGTTCGGCGGCGTGGTGGA
>JAYTNC010000050.1:0-2873 GCA_043748515.1 Gemmatimonadota bacterium
CCACTCGGGACCGAGGGCCGCCACCAGCGGTCCTGGCCCACTGCGGGCACGGTGTACTTCGAGGCTCTCACGATGAGGTCGGGCGGGCCGTAGCTCGCGGCGAGCCGATACTCCGAGGGGTCGGGGAGCTTCGGCGCCGTCGGCATCGCGGCCGGATCGCCCTCTGGCATGCCACCGTCCACCCACTGCACGATCGTCGTGATGTCGCGCTCGGAGAGTCGCCAGTCGTGCTGGAGCTGCTGGATGCCGATGTGCGTGTCGTACTGGTAGGGCGGCATCTCGCGCGCCTGCACCAGCTGCTTGATCAGCGGGCCGTTGCGCCGCGCGTGCTCGTAGGTGAGCAGGGGCATCGGCCCGATCCCGCCCGGCGAGTGGCAGAGTTGGCAGTTCTTCTGGATGATGGGCGCGACGTCGCGGGTGAAGCTGACGGACGTCGAGTCCGCGCTCCGATGGGGCGTATAGGGCACCTCGGGGACGGCGCCGGCGGCCGGCGTGACACTGCGTGCCGCGGTCAGGATCAGGGCGGCGCCGCACGAGAGCGCGAGGGTGGGACGCCAGCGTCGCTGGGGAACACGGGTGGGCTGCATCACGATCCTCGGAGGGGCGGGGTGCGGAGAACGTCGCGCTGATCGGTCGGCGGGGCAAGTGCATGCCGGCGACCGGCGTCACTGGTTCATCCGCGAGTGGCTCCTCCGACCATCCTTCCCGCACGCAAGCGCTCGCCGTTACGCCGAGAACATCTCCTGCAGAACGCCAAGCGCCTTTGCCAGCGTCGGTGCCGTGAGCGCGCCGAGCCGCTTCACGAGCCGCTCGCGATCGACGGTTCGCAACTGGTCGAGGACGAGGTGGCCATCCTTTCCGGCGAACCGGCACGCGATCCGGAATGGATACGGATGACTCCCCGTGGTCAGGGGCGCGACGATCAACGTGCCCATGTGCGCATTGAGCTCGTCCGGCGATACCACGACGCACGGGCGCGTCTTGCGGATCGCGCGTCCGCGCGTGGGATTCAGTTCAACGAGATGGACCTCACCCCGACGGATCGGTGTGTCTACCACGTCCAGTCTTCCTCGTCGAAGCGCGTCGCTGTGGGAGCGGCGGGCCGACGCCTGCCGGCGGCGCGCGCCTCCGCCAACGTCGTCGTGACCAGAACGCGACTGACGAGCATCGGTGATGAACATCATCGAGCCTTCGCCGTTGGCCTGACCCGCGCGTGACCCGAACCTACCTGCTCCAGACCGCGACAGCCCACAGGAATGCCCCAGCGATGCCACCCATGAGGAGCGAGAACGCGAGGCGCTGATGAAGTGGTCGCCAGGAAGTACCCGGAGGCTTCGGCTGCACCACGCCGAAGGACATGATGAAGAGCGTTGGTGGGATCCATGGAGCCAGCGGATGACCCAAGCTCCGCGCCCCGAAGATCAGCGCGCCGATGACAACGAACATCGCGATCGCCGCGCCGATCAGGCGCAGATAGTAGGCGCGATCGGGAGGCGTGGGCACGGACGCAGGTGAACCGGACATTCGGGAACTCCTCGCGGAGGATCTCACCCGGATGGATCGGGCGGCGCGCCAGGGGGCGGGTGTTGCGGATGCCCATGAGGTCGGGCTCCAGCGAGTGATGGTGCTCGCCTTCAGGATCCTGATGTCGAGCTTCATCGTGCTTCTGCTCTTCCGCTCGACCGCGCAGTCGCCGGTGATCGCAATCTCACTATCGACAAAAGTGATTCCAAGATCACCAGTGCACAATGTGATCGATACATCACGTTCGCAGAAGTGTGCGAATGTGCACATACCCTCGGCGCTCGAGCTGGCCGCTGCCGGCCACGGACAGCTGCGACGCTGGCACATAAAGGGGTTGTCTGAGCGGGGGCGTGATGCTAGATTGAGGCGTCCCCTCGCGTGAGGTCGCGATGCTCTCCCACGGCCTTGGTCCTTTGCTCAAGAGTTCGCGCCAGCAGCTCGGCCTGAGTCGCGATGCGCTGGCGTCGAAGGCCGGCGTGAGCATGCGTCTCGTCGCTGAGTTCGAGCGCGGCCAGCGCAGCAATGTGAGCCTCGAGTCGGCGCTGCGTCTGCTCAAGTCCGTGGGGATCACGGTGGTCGCGCGGGCGCCGCACGGGCTCGCCGCCGAGATCAGGGGGACGGCGGCAGCGCGCCTCGAGCGCGCCGCGCGCGCGGCGCACCGTCGTGAGACGTGGACAGGGCGCCACGTCCACCTCCGAGACTCAGGCGATGCTCCGCGCCCGCCTCGATCGCTGCCTCGGCGGATCGCGTCAGTCGCCGCGATCTCCGACTCGGCGTACGGCATCGCGTCCAGCGGACGCGCGCGTCCCGCCGTCCCGGGGAAGAAGCGCACCCGCGCATGAGGGCGAGAGCCGGTGGCGAACGCAACGACGCGCTGTCGCCGGACTTCGTCGACTTCATCGCGTGCCTCGACGAACAGCAGGTCGGTTTCGTTCTCGTGGGCGCGTATGCGCTCGGCGTGCACGGGGTGGTTCGGGCGACCGGCGACCTCGATGTCCTCTACCGCCGATCACGCGCGAACGTGCAGCGACTTCTCGCGGCCATGCAGGAGTTCGGCGCGCCGGCGGAGATCATCGACGAGGAGGCGCTCCTCACGCAGGACATCGTCACCCAGTTCGGCCAGCCTCCCTACCGCATCGACCTGCTGAACGCGATCGATGGCGTGACTTTCGCAGAGGTCTGGAAGGGTGCCGTGGCAGTCGCCATCGGGCAGCATCAGGTGCGCGTCATCGGACTCCACGAGCTCAAGAAGAACAAACGCGCGTCCGGCCGGAAGAAGGACAAGGACGATCTGCGACGGCTGGATTCCATGCGTTGAGTAGCGGCGGTCGTCGTAGCGTCCGCCCCGA
>JAYTNC010000051.1:0-1881 GCA_043748515.1 Gemmatimonadota bacterium
TGAACATCCTGATCCTCGGCGGCACCGGCTTCACCGGCCCCGAGCAGGTGGAGTACGCGATCGCGCGCGGGCATCGTGTCACGCTGTTCAATCGCAACCGCACTCGGCCGGGATTGTTCAAGGGCAAGGTCGCCGAGGAACTCGTCGGCGATCTGAGTGGCGACGTGAGCGCGCTCAAGGGGCGCACCTTCGACGTGGTGCTCGACAACCCGACGACGCTGCCCGCCTGGGTGCGCAACGCCGCGCAGCATCTGAGCGGGAATGTCGGGCATTACATCTTCCAGTCCACCACGTCGACGTACAAGGATCAGAGCATCATCGGGCTCGACGAGACCAGCCCGGTGCACACCATGCCGGCCGGCCTCGACCCGTACACGCTCGACAACGCGAACGCGGGGCGGCACTACGGATCGCTCAAGGTGCGCGCCGAGCAGGAAGTGGCCAGGCACTACGCCGGCAAGTGGACCGTCGTGCGTCCCTGCCTGATCGTCGGCCCGCTCGACCGCACCGACCGCTTCACCTACTGGCCGGCGCGGATCGACCATGGCGGCGAGATCCTCGCGCCCAACACGCCCGACGATCCGAATCAGTTCATCGACGTGCGCGACCTCGCCGAGTTCTCGGTGCGGATCGCCGAGTCGAAGACGCTCGGCCTGTTCAACGTGATCGGTCCCGCGAAGCCGATGACCATCGCCGAGATGCTGTACGGCGTGAAGTCGATCACCGCGACGCCGGGGAAGTTCACGTGGGTGCCGTGGGCCTTCCTGCAGGAGCAGGGCATACGGCCGTGGCGCCACATGACCGTCTGGCAGCCGCCGTATGGTGCGACTGCGGGATACCAGCGCCGCAGCGCCGCGAAGGCGATCGCGAACGGTCTCACGTTCCGGAGTGTGGCCGACACTGCGAGGACCACGCTCGACTGGCATCGCACGCGTTCAGCGGAAGAGCAGGCTGCGACGCTGCGCGGCGAGATCAACGGACTCGACCTGAAGCGTGAGGCCGAGGTGCTCGCGGCCTGGCATGCCAAGGTGAAGGCGACGGGGAACGGTTGAGCGAGCCGGTCATGGGACGGCATCACGCCGTCCTGCGGAGGGTGGTGGATGTGCGCCCCGACGAGACGAAGGCGATGCTCGTCTCGTTCGCGTACTTCTTCTGCGTGCTGAGCGGCTGGTTCGTGCTGCGGCCCATTCGTGAGGCGACCGCCGCCGCGAGCGGCGTGGGGACGCTGCCGTACCTGTTCACCGGCACGCTCACCGTGATGCTGCTCGCGAACCCGCTGTTCGCGTCGCTCGTGGTGCGCTTCACCGTGCGTCGGTTCATCGCGATCACGTACCACTTCTTCGTGGTCAACCTGCTCGTGTTCTACGCGCTGCTGCGGTTCGTGGCGCCGGGCGAGGGCACGGTGGGCGATCTATGGATAGGCCGCGCCTTCTTTGTCTGGACGAGCGTGTTCAACCTGTTCGTGGTGTCGATCTTCTGGGCCTTCATGGCCGACGCGTTCCGGAGCGAGCAGGCGAAGCGATTGTTCGGGTTCATCGCGGTGGGCGGGACGCTCGGCTCGGTGGTGGGGAGTGCGACGACTGCGACCTTCGCGGCGCAGATCGGGACGGCGAACCTGCTGCTCGTGAGCGCGGTGATGATCGAGCTCGCGGTGCTGTGCGTGGTGCGGTTCCCCGCGCGCGTGGGTGTGCCGGCGAACGAGAGCGACGAGCCCGCGGTGACCGCAGCGCCGCTCGAAGCGCGCTCGTTGCCGGCACGCGGCGACGGCCCGCCGATCGGCGGGAGCGTGTGGGCCGGCATCACGCATGTGCTGCGGTCGCCGTACCTGCTCGGCATCTCGGCCTTCTTCGTGCTGTTCACGATCGGATCGACCGTGCTGTA
>JAYTNC010000052.1:0-4817 GCA_043748515.1 Gemmatimonadota bacterium
CGCACATCACGTCGCAGATGCTGAAGACGTCGTCGTCGGCGAGGGCGTAGAAGGCGAAGGTGCCTTCCTTGCGGCGCGAGATGAACCCGGCGTTGCACAGTTGCTGGAGATGCTTGCTCACGTTCGCCTGGCCGAGTCCGGTGGCGTCGACGAGTTCGGTGACGCTCCGTTCGCCGCTGCGGAGCGCGGCAAGCAGTTGTAGCCGCGCGGGCTCGCCGAGGGCCTTGAAGCGCTCGGAGAGTTCGTTGAGCAGAGCGGGGGACATCACTTTCGGCGCCATGGTCAGACCTCCGCCGGCAGGTGGTCGCGAACGACCTCGTGGCCCGCCGCTTCCCACGCCGTCAGGCCGCCGACGAGATCGGTCGCGCCGGCGACGCCGAGGTTCTGCAGCAGTGAAGCGGCGATCGCGGAGCGCCCGCCGCCTTGGCAGTGCAGCACGACCGGCTTGTCGCGCGGGATGTCGGCGAGGCGCTCGGGCAGGTAGCCCACGGGAATGTGCATCGCACCGGGAAGATGGCCGGCGTCCCACTCGCTGCGGTTGCGCACGTCGATCACCGTGACCTCACCGCGCGCGAGCCGCGGCGCGAGCGCATGACTGTCGATCTTGGCGACGACGCCGAGCTCATGACCGGCGCTCTGATACTCGTCGAGCACCGCGGGCGCGTACCAGGTGGTGACGCGGTCGAGTCCGATCATCGCGAGTTCGCGCACGGCGAGCTGCACCGCCGCATGGTCCTCGGCGATCAGCTGGATGTCGACGTCATAGGCGACGAGCCAGCCTGCCCAAGTGGAGAAGCTCTTGTTGAGCGGGATGTTGATGGTGCCGGGGATATGGCCCTCGGCGAAGGCGCCGGAGGCGCGCGTGTCGACGACGGCGGTGCGGCCGGAGGGCGCGCCTGCGAGCGCATGCTGCAACGCACCGAGCGCGGCGTGCGCCGGCTGCGGGAAGCCGCCGAGGATGCGCGGACCTTCCGTGTTGATGCGCTTCATCTGCGCGAAGTAGAACGGCGGCTCGGGCTGACCGGCGAGGACCATCTCGACGAAGTCGGCCTCGCTGGTGGTGCCGACGCCCCAGTTGAAGCGCTTCTCGTAGCCGACGGTGGAGGTGGGAACGGCGCCGAGCGACTTGCCGCAGGCGGAGCCGGCACCGTGGCCGGGCCAGACCTGCACGAAGTCGGGGAGGGCGCGGAAGCGTTCGAGCGAATGGAAGAGGGTGCGCGCACCGGCCTCCATGGTGTTGGCGACCTTGGCTGCGCGCTCGAGCAGGTCGGGACGGCCGACGTCGCCGACGAAGACGAAGTCGCCGGTGGCGATGCCCATGGGCGCGTCGGCGCCGGCGGTGTCGGTGACGAGGAAGGAGATGTGCTCGGGGGTGTGACCCGGCGTGTGCATCACGTCGAGTCGGATGTTGCCGACCTTGATGACGTCGCCGTCGCGCACGAGCGTGGCACCGTCCGCCTTGGCGAAGGCGTATTGCCAGTCGGTGCCGCCCTCGGCCGAGAGGAAGAGCGTGGCGCCGGTGGCGCGCACGAGCTCGCGCGAGCCGGAGACGAAGTCCGCGTGGATGTGGGTCTCGGTCACATGCGTGATGCGGAGCTTCTCGACGGCGGCCGCGACGAGATACTGCTCGATGTCGCGGTTGGCATCGATCACGACGGCCTCGCCGGTGGCGGCGCAGCCGATCAGGTACGAGGCCTGCGCGAGGCCGTCATCGTAGAATCGTTTGAGGAACAAGGAAGACTCCCGGGATCAGATGGTGAGATACTGATAGAGGATCATCGACCCGACGACGACGAGCAGGAGCGCGAAGGCCTTCTTGAGGGCGCGCTGCGGGACATACTGCACGAGGGACGAGCCGACGAGGATGCCGATGGCGGTGAGGGCGCCGAACTTGATGACGAGGGGCCAATCGATGTCGACTGTGCCCTGATAGCCGAGAAAGCCGGCGGCGGTGTTCATCGCGATGACGAGCAGCGAGGTGCCGACGGCCTGGGCCATGGTGAGGCCGCCGAGGATGACGAGGGCCGGCACGATCAGGAATCCGCCGCCGGCGCCGACGAGGCCGGTGACGGCACCGACACCGACGCCGATCACGAGGAGGGCGGGCCAGCTCTGCGCGGGCTTCGGGGTGGTGGGTTCGGCGGAGCGGGCGCTCAGGAACATGGCGATGGCGGCGGCGATCATGACGACGGAGAAGATCGCGAGCTGGAAGTGGCCGTTGAGGCCGCCGGCGAGGCGGGCGCCGGTGAAGGCGCCGAGCATGGCGGCGGCGCCGAAGGGGAGGGCGGTGCGGAGTTGTACGTTGCCTTTGCGCCAGTGTTGGATGGCGCCGATGAGGGCGGCGCCGCCGACGACGGGGAGGGACATGGCGATGGCGCGTTTGGGGTCGAGGCTGAGGGCGTAGACGAAGACGGGGACGGTGAGGATGGAGCCGCCGCCGCCGAGTAGTCCGAGGGTGATGCCGATGAGCAGTGCCAGGGCTGCTGCGGTGATTGACATATAACTAAATAGTAGTGTATTTGTTGATGCGGGGCAAGGGATGCGGGGTGGGGAGAGGGGTGCGGGTTGCGGGGGGGTGGGAGGGATGCGGGGGGGGAGGGGGATGAGGGACAGAGGGGGCTGAGGGGCAGAGGGGGGCTTCAACTTCGGGAGAGATCGTGGGATCGATGATCCTGGTCGGGGCGGGGATGGGGGTGGGGTTGTTGTTCCTCCTATGGTTGCTGCATCTGCGGATGCGGAATGCGGGGGTGGTCGATATCGGGTGGACGGTCGCGATCGGAGTCCAGGCGGTGACGGCGGGGGTGATGGGGGAGGGGGAGCTGACGCGGCGGGTGATCGTGGGGGTCGTGGGGGGGCTGTGGAGTCTGCGGCTGGCGGTGCATCTCGTGAGGCGGGTCGGATCCGAACCCGAGGACGAGCGGTATGGGGAGTTGCGCGAGCGGTGGGGTGGGAATCTGCGGCTCAAGTTCCTCGCGTTCTTCCTCTTTCAGGGGCTGCTCGCGACGGGGCTCGCGATGCCGTTCTTCGTGGCGGCGGCGGATCCTTCGCCGGTGCTGCATGGGTTCTTCTGGGCCGGCGTGCTCTTGGCGCTCATCTCCGTGGTGGGTGAGGGCGTCGCTGACGCGCAGCTGCGGGGGTTCAAGGCGGACGTCGCGAATCGCGGGCAGGTGTGCCGCGTGGGGTTGTGGGGATGGTCGCGGCATCCGAACTACTTCTTCGACTGGCTCGTCTGGTGCGCGTTCGTGCTGCTCGCGCTCGGATCGCCGTGGGGATGGGCGACGGTCGGCAGTCCGCTGCTGATGCTCTACTTCCTGCTGCGCGTGACGGGGATCCCCGCGACGGAAGCGCATTCGTTGCGCTCGCGCGGCGCGGCGTATGCGCGGTATCAACAGGAGGTCAGTGCCTTCGTGCCATGGCCTCCGACTATCTTGCGTTGATGCACCGCAGCTCACTCGTCCTGCTCGCTTCGATCGCCACGCTGGCTCTCACCGGCTGCAGCGAGAAGCCCTGGCACGGCATCGCGCTCGATCCGGCGTCGGCGGCGCCGCCGCTCACGGTCGCGGGCGCGCTCGGGCTGCCGGCCACGCGCTTCGTGCTCGCCGACCTGAAGGGGAGCGTCGTGCTCCTCTACTTCGGATACACGCACTGCCCCGACGTCTGTCCGACGACGCTCTCCGACTGGGCGCGCGCGAAGCGAGCGCTCGGCGCCGACACGGCGGGCGTGCGGTACGTGTTCATGAGCGTCGATCCGCAGCGCGACACGCCCGAACTCGCGGCGGCGTATGCGAAGCAGTTCGACGCGTCGTTCGTCGGCACGGCGCCGTCGGAGACCGAGCTCACGATGTTCCTGCGCGACTGGGGCATCGCCGCGTATCCCGAGGGGGACCCGCGCAACAACGATTACAGCGTCGCCCATCCGGCCCACACCTTCGTGGTGGACTCCGAGGGGCGGTTGCGACTCATGATCCCACCGGGAGTGCGTGGTGAAGACCTGGCCGAAGACGTTCGTCGCCTGCGCTAGCGCGCTGGCCATCGCCGCCTGCGGTCCCTCGGCGGAGCCGGAGGTGCAGCCGGCGCCACCGCCGGCGCCGACCTCGATCCTCTCGGTGCGCGACGCCTGGGCGCGCGCCGCCGACAGCGGCGCGATGACGGCCGTCTACTTCACCGTGGAGAACACCGCGGCCGTCTCCGACACGATGAGCGGCGTGCGCACCGACGCGGCCGAGGAGGCGGGACTGCACATGTCGATGCAGTCGAACGGCACGATGCACATGGCGCCGTTGCGCACGCTGCCGATGCCGGCCGCGGACAGCGTGCTGTTCCGTCCGATGGGCGCGCACGTGATGCTCACGCGTCTCACGCGCGCGCTCGCGGAGGGCGACACGGTCCAGGTGACGCTCGAGTTCGTGTCGGGTCAATCGCTCGACGTGCGCGCCGGTGTCCGCACGCCGTAAGGCCGCGCTCGCGGCGATCGTGGTGCTCGTCGGGCTGGTGGCGTGGTCCACCTGGCCGCGGCCGTCGGTGCGGATCGACATCGCGCCGGGCGGTGTGGCGACGGTAGGCGGGGCACCGCTGCCGGAGACGCTGTTCATCGCGGCGCGCGGGCGGAACACGGTGGTGCGCGTGGTGAATGCGGACACGCTGCGCCACTCGCTCGCGCTCTTCGCCGCGGACGCCGGCGCAACGGTGGACTTCACGATCACGTATCCCGGGACGTACGGCGGCACCTGTTCGGCGCACAAGAGCGGCAACCTCACATACGTGGTGCGATGATCCATCTGACGATGCAGTGCCGGGCGGCGCGCTGGCGCGGGGCG
>JAYTNC010000053.1:0-1662 GCA_043748515.1 Gemmatimonadota bacterium
CCCGAGACGATTTCCGCCGTCGTGCTCGTCCGGCCGCCAATCGTCACATCGCGCGCGCGCGCCATGCCCGCACGGTCGACGACGAACACTCTGAAGCGACCCGGCTGTTCGGCGGGCACGAGCGCCTCCGCTGGCACGACGACCGCACCCGCTCGAGTTTCCACCGTGATCGAGCCCGTCACGCTCTCACCCAGCCGGAGCGCGCGCGCCGGCGTGGCGATGTGCACGCGCACCTGCACCGACCGCGAGCCGCTGTCCACGATCGCGCCCACCGATTCGACGATTCCGAACCCGAGCGACCGATTGCCCGTCGCGTCACCCGACGAGAGCTCGACGCGCCTGCCCGGCATGACCGAGCTCGCCTCGCCGGGAGCGAGCGCCAATACGACGTCGAACGTGCGCGGATCGGCGATCTCGACCAGCACCTGCCCGGCGTCGGCGGCGGCGCCAAGCACCGCGACCATGCGTGTGACGACGCCGTTCACCGGCGAGCGCAGCACCGAGAGTTGCACGGCGCGCTGGGCCACCACCGCGTCGTTGAGCGCCTTCGCCAGCTCTGCGGTCGCCGCCTCGGCATCCTTTCGCGGGAGGATTCCTTCGTTGGCGAGGCGCAGCGCGCGCTCCTGGTTGCGTTGCGCCGCCGCGAGTGCCGCTCGGCTCGCGCTCGCGGCCGCGGCGAACTGCGCCTGCTCGAACTCGACGAGCGGCTGACCCGCGCCGACGCGCTCGCCGTCCGCCACGTACACGCGCGCAATCCGCGTCGGAGACGGCGCGCTGAGCGCGGCCTGATGTCCCGGACGGCCCACCACGGTCCCGATCGCCGAGAGTGTGCGCGTGAACGGCCCGACCGACGCGATGGCCGTCGTCACCATCACGAGTGGCATCGCAGGTTCTTCAGCCGTCGCGTCCGACTTTCCGCACGCAACGATCGAGAGTGCGACCGCCGCCCACGCAGCGATGCCCGGCGTGGAGCGCCGGCAGTGACGAGGAGTCCTGTGCGGTAGAATCATTCCGGCGGCGGTGACTGGGTGAGCGCGCGCAACTCGGACTCCACTGTCAGGAGCGCCGCCGTGTCGGTGATGTACTGCCCCATCACCTCGCGCGCGCTGCGGCGCGCCTCGAGTACGGCGGGAAGCGCCGACGCGCCCTCGCGGTACGCGACGAGCGACTTCGACGCGACACGTTCGGCGCGAAGCACGAGGTCGCGGTCGCGGGCGATCCGCTCTCGCAACGATTCGCGTTCACGCAACCGGTCGATCACGCGCTGCCGCACGAGCAGCCGCGTCACGGCGAGATCGGCGCGGGCCCGATCACGCTCCGCCTGTGCCTGGGCGATCGGTCCCTGATTGCGATTCAGCAATGGAAGCGGGATCGACACGCCGATCAGCGGTAGCGTGCGGTTCGCCTTGTCCGTTCCCGGTTCGCCCCACTCCACCCCTGCCTGGAGGGATGGCGCACCGATCACGCTGCGTCGCTCGCGGGCCATCGCGAGCTCGGCCGCCTCGAGCGTCGCCTCGGCCGCGGCGATACGCGCGGCCGCACCGGAAACCACCGGCGCCATGAAGCTGCGTGACGCGCCCGTGGCCAAGCTGTCCGTCTCGTGTAGCAGGCGGTTCTCGTCCCGAGGCGCGGGCAGGAGTGAGTCGGCCAGCGTGATCGCGG
>JAYTNC010000054.1:0-11095 GCA_043748515.1 Gemmatimonadota bacterium
CCGACCATCCACGGCGCCATCCGTCTCTGGCAGTATCCCATTTGGCCGCGCACCGTGCTCGACACGCCGCGCGCGCTCACCGCCGGCGAGGCCGCGCGGCTCGCCGGTGAGCTGCGCGCGGTGCCCGTGCTGCTGCGTCAGGCGCGAGTGAACCTCGCGAACTCCGACGCGCGCGACCTCTGGGTGGGCGGTGTCCGCGCCTTCGAGGAGCAGGCCGAGGCGCTCGAGTCACTGCACGCCAAGGTCGGTGCCGGGCCGGCGGAGCTCGTGCGCAGCATCGAGGAAGCACGTCGCGCGACACTCGACTTCGCTCAGTGGCTGCGCGACGAGACGCCGCGCCGCACCGGCCCGTCGGGCATCGGGAAGGCGCAGTACACCTGGTACCTCCAAAACGTCCTCCTCCTGCCGCTCACATGGGAGGACGAGGTCACCATCACGCGCCGCGAACTCATGCGCGCCCACGCGTCGCTGCGGCTCGAGGAGACGCGCAACGCCGCACTGCCGCCGATGCCGGTGGCCGGGACGCCGGAGGCCTACGCCGCGCTCCAGGCCGCGGCCATCCCGCGGATGATGCGCTTCGTGACCGAGAAGCGGTTCGTCACCGTCGAGCCGTGGATGGAGCGCGCCCTGCGCGAGCGGATGCAGCCGTTCTCGCCCGAGGCGACGCGCAACTTCTTCGCGCAGGGCAACCATCGCGATCCGCTGCCGCTCTGGAGCCATCTCTGGCACTGGTGGGACAACATGCGGATCCGCGAGATGCCGCACGCCGATCCGATCCGCCGCTCCCCGCTGCTCTACAACGTGTGGATGAGCCGCGCCGAGGGGATGGCGACGGCGATGGAGGAGTGGATGATGCAGGCCGGCCTCTACGACGAGAGCCCGCGCTCGCGCGAGATCGTCTGGGTCATGCTCGCGGCGCGCGCGGCGCGCGGACTCGGCAACCTCTACGCGCACAGCAACGAGCTCACCATGGCCGAGGCGGCCGACATGCACGTGGAGTGGACGCCGCGCGGCTGGATGCGGCGCGACCCGCTGCTCGGATTCGAGCAGCACCTCTACCTGCGCCAGCCGGGTTACGGCGCGAGCTACGTGACGGGCGGACGCATCATGGAGGAGGTGATGGCCGAACGCGCGCGTCAGCTCGGGAGCGCCTTCACCATGCAGCGCTTCTTCGACGAAGTGAATGGCGCGGGGATGATCCCGCCGTCGTTGATCCACTGGGAGCTGACCGGCGACGACCGCATGGTGAGGGATCTCACTCGCTCGACGCCGCTGCCGCCCGGGTGAGGAGGGTCTCGCCGGGATCAGTCCGCGCGAAAGAACTCGGCGATGGGGATCACGAGCGGCTCGCGGATCCCTGCGGGATGCCAAGTGATGTTCTCGGACTCGATCAGAGGGAACCGCGCCTCCGGTGTCCACACTTCGACCCGCCTGCGATCGGTGTCGACGAGCCAGAGTGTGCCCACGCCGTTCTGCTGATAGAGCTTCCGCTTCGACGTGCGGTCATGGTGCGCTGTCGACGGGCTCAGCACTTCGACGACGAGTCCGATCTTCGTGACCGATCGCCAATCATCGCCGCCGGCCTGCGACCGGTCGATCACGAACACATCGGGCTGCACGAGGCTATTCGGATTCCACGAGACGGCGGCGGGGCTCGACATCACTTCGCCGAGTGAATGCCGGCGGCAGTACTGCTTGAGAAGGAAGTAGAGATTCCCCGCAACGCGCTGGTGGGACCACCGCGGCGGCGGGCTCACGAGCAACTCCCCGCGCACGACCTCGTAGCGCTGCCCGTCCTCCGGCAGCGCCAGCACCATGTCAGCCGTCCAGGACTCGGGCGCGAGAGGCATGACCACAGCGTACGCTCGGCGGAAGAATGGGCGCAAGGGGACACACGCCGAGTGTAAGGAGAATGCCGTCGTGTCCCGTCATCGGAGACGCGCGCACGTCATCCGTACTGCGCCGCGTCCACGAGCCGCAATCCCGGAATGCGCTCGAAGTCCTTGGTGTCGAGCGTCGCGACCGCATGTCCGTTCGCGAGCGCCGTCGCGGCGATGAGCAGGTCGTGCAGTCCGATCATCGCGCCCTGACCGAGCAGATGCGCCCAGAGATCCGCGTGCCGACGCGCCTCGATGGTGCCGAACGGAAGCACCGGGATCTGCGATGTGATCGCGTCCACGAATGCTGCACGACGGATCCGCAGGTCCGCGCGCGCGGTGCGCAACGATCCCTGCAACAACTCCGAGACGGTGATCGCGGCGATCCCGACGCGATCCACGGCCTGATCGTCGAGGAGGCGAGGCATCGACAGCGTTCGCCGCTCCGCCGCGATGAGGACCGAGGTGTCGAGGATCACTCCCACGGATCGACCTCGGGCGGATACGAGTCACGTGCGGCACGAATGTCCGTCTCGAAGAGCTCCGCCTCCTCCGGCGTGAGGTGCGGCAAGCTCTCCCATATGCGTGCGAACTCGCGGGCAAGCATCAGCCTGGGCGTGATCGGCGTCGCGCCGGTCAGGTACGAGGAGACCGCCTCGCGCACGAGCGCCGAACGGGCCGTGCCCCTTTCGGCCGCGGCGCGGTCCAGCGCTTCAGCGAGCGCGCCGGGGAGGCGCAGCGAGACGTAGGCGTCCTTTTCCATGCTTCATTCTGGTATGTGGCACAATGTGACACAAGACCGGAATGCCGCGGACCGGTTCGTTCCTACCCTCGCCAGCCTACCACCCCCCTCCACCCCCACCCCCCGAACTCCCACCCCCACCACTGCTCCCTCCCCCACCCGAACTCGACGGCGCCGACACCGAACTCGCCATCCCCCCGATCGCCGACGCGAACGATGCGCTCGACCCCGCCCCCGAGAACCCGCCCCCACCTCCGAACCCGCTCCACGCGCCGCTCCCCGACGACGCGCCGAACGCCGACGCCCCCGACGAGTGCGACATCGCCGCCGCCGTACCGACAGCGGCCGCCCCACCGAACGCGCGGAACCACTTGTCCGCCTCGCGCCCCAACCCGAACGCGATCACATACGGGAACCACGCGTCCTGCAACCGCGGCTCCGGCTTGCGCAGCTCCTCGCGGAAGAACCGCCGCGCCGACGCGAGCCGCTTGCGCTGCACGATCCGCTCCGCCGACTCGCGCGACGCGGCCATGTTGCAGACCGAGTTGAAGTACGCGACGATCAGCAGCGCGAAGCCCGTGAGCGTGAGCGACCCGAGCGCGCCCGTGCCCTGCAGCAGGAAGAACCACGTGAACGCCGAGACGAGCGCGCCGATCGGCAGGAGGAAGCCGAGCGAGATCGCGAGGAGTCCGTGGACACGGCGCTGGAAGAGCGCGGCGAAGACCGTCGCAACTATATAGATGAAGATCGACGCCATGACGCCGCCGGCCACGAAGGCGCCGTCGGTGGTGTCGCGCGCGACGCCCACGCCGAAGTGCGCGAAGGCGGCGATCACGAGCACCAGCGTCGCGAGCTTCGCCGGCTTCGACCCGCCGGTCGCGCCCTGCCCGGCGCCGACGATCTGCTTGAGATGCGTGGAGATCTTCGACGCGGGATCGAAGCCGGTGCTCTTGTAGCGCTCCCGCACCTCGGTGGTGCTGGTGGTCGTCTGGTGCGGTTCGAAGAGCGCGTCGACGAGCGCGCGCTCGTGCGGGATGAAGTTGCTGCGATGCGTCTCGATGGTGAGATGCAGCACCTGCTGCTCGAAGATCAGGATCTTCTTGGTCTCGACGCGGCTCGAGAGCTTCCCCTCCTGCACGAGCCGCGCGAGCGTCGCCGCGACCTCGGGGGCGGAGGTGTGATCGTCCCAGGCGGTGCCCGCGACCTCGGGCAGCATGGAGAGGACGTGCTCGCCGAGCCACTCCGGCGTGATCTCGCTCACGGGACGGAGCGGCGCGAAGCGACCGAGTCGCGACTCGCGCATGAGGAGACGGAGGAGCACGATGGCGAGCGCGGCGCCGAGCGCGAAGCCGATGACGCGGCGCGTGCGCAGCGGCGCGCCGTAGCGCATCGACGACGGCCGCCCCGCCGCGGTGAAGCGCAGCGGGATGTTGACGACGAAGCCCTGGCCCGGCTGCAGCGAGTCGACGCGCCAGGTGCCGGTGAAGTCGGGGCGCGTGCTCCAGGCGGGGTCGAGCGTGAGCGTGAGATCGAAGCGTTCGATCCAGCCCTCGCGATCGATCATCGCGAAGTTATGGTCGAGCACGAAGCTGCCGTCGGACTGCGGGAGGAGGACGCGGCCGTGGACGGTCTCGATGCGGTACGAGCGCAACGTGTTGTCGAACGGTGGATCGCCCGGCAGGCGCGCGCGCCAGCGGAGGGTCTCGCCGTCGTCGCTCCAGGTGAACTCGTCCACTTCGTCGACGACGTCGTCGGCGCGCAGCTCGGTCTCGGTGCCCGTCTCCGGAGCGATGCGTGTGAAGCGATACAGCGAGAGCGTCTGCGCGAAGCGGAGGTCCCAGCTGCGCTCGGCGCCGTTCCAGTCGCCGGAGAGGCGGATGGTCTGGCGCTCGGTGATGTGGAGCGCGCCGGCGGAGTCGAGGTGTGCGGTGACGGCGACGGTGGGCCAGTCGATGCTGCGGGACTGGGCGAGAGCGGCGCCGGGGAGCAACAACAGCGCGAAGGCGAGCGAGCGGACGGGGGTCGTCATGCGGCTGAAGGTGGGGCCGCGCGACGGGGCGGTCAAATCCTTGCAGATGTAAGGTCGGATGTTACATCGGCAAGGTGGAGGTGGGGTCAGACTCCGAGAGAGCGGCAGCACTCACGGATCGTCAATCGAACTGCCAATCGGTGAAAGGGATCGCTAAGTCTTTGAAAAGAATGGGCTTACAAATGAGTGGATCCGTCGTCGAGGCGCCGACTGGGATGCGTCACGTTGTTCGCCAACGTTCGTAGCGGTAGCTTCCGACCCATGTCGCTTCTCACAAGCATCCTCACGAAGCTCCGCACCCATGAGCGCGAGCTCCGGGCGCGCGGCGTCGTGCATGTCGCGGTCTTCGGCTCGGTCGTACGAGCGGAGAATCGCGCTGACAGCGACGTGGACATCCTTGTCGACCTCACGCCGGAAGTCGCGGCAGACCTCTTCGCGTACGCAGGCATTGCGGCCGATCTGGAAGAGATCGTGGGACAGGAGGTCGACGTGGCGCAGCGAGACCGACTGCGGCCGCACGTGCGTCCGAACGCGGAAGCGCAGGCTGTGTATGCCTTCTGACGTTCCTCACGAACGGCTGCGGGACATCATCGCCAACATCGATCGGTTGCGCGGTCATCTGAATGGCCTGACGCCAGACGCGGCCCTCGACGACAAGACACGCGATGCGGTCGAACGCTGTCTCGAGCGCATCAGTGAGGCGGCCAAGAAGCTCGGGCCGGTGATGGAGGAACGCCAGCCTCAGGTATCGTGGCGCGGAATCCGCGGACTGGGGAACATCCTCCGTCACGAGTACGACGAGGTGGACGATTCGACGATCACGAGGATCATCGACCGCGAACTCGGTCCCCTGCGTCTGGCATGTCTCAGCGAGCTGGCGGCACTGCCGGACGATAAGGGCGCGCGCTGACGCGATCCGTCCGGCGTCCCGTTCCCGCGGTCAGAGCGCGGCGAACAGCTCCGAGAGCGCGATCGTCACCAGCGGCCCGGCAGCCGCATCGGGTCGCCACGCGAGGCGCTCCGTCTCGACCGTAGGGAAGCGCGCCTGCGGTGTCCAGACCTCGACCTGCCGCCGATCGGCGTCGACGAGCCAGATGGCGCCGACCCCCTGTTCCTGATACAGCCGGCGCTTCTGCTCGCGATCATGCCTGGCGGTCGACGGACTCAGCACCTCCGCCACGAGCACGAGCGTGCGCATGCGGGCCCAGTCGAGGGTGGCGGCTTCGACTCGAGGCACGACGAAGAGGTCAGGCTGCACAAGTGAATCGCTGTCCCAAGAGATGTCGGCGGGGCCTGCGAACGTCACGTACTCGCTCGATGGTCCACAGGCAACGGACAGTGCTTCGCCGAGCCGAAAGACGATGAGCTGGTGGAGCGCGCGCGGCGCGGGCGTCACGAGCAACTCGCCGTGCACCAGTTCGTAGCGCTGCCCGTCGTCGGGCAGAGCGCGCACCGCGTCTGCCGTCCAGGCCCGCGAGGAGAGAGGCATGCCCACAGCGTACGCTCGGCGAAGAAGAAGGCGCAAGAGTCCACGCGCCGAGTGTAAGGCGGCGGGCCATGCGTCTCATCATCGAATCACGGCAGCGATGGGCCTGCGACGGCATGCCAGGCAGGCCGTCGCAGGCGTCGTGGGATGAGCTCCTTCACCGCCTCGCCGCCGGCTCCTCGCTCCACCACCACTGCCGCGGCAGCGCCCTCACCCGCGGCCACACCTCATCGAGCGTATTCCCGTCATACAACCGCCCGTTCTTCATCACGTACCTGACGGAACTCGAGTTCCGTATGTCGGTCAACGGATTCCGATCCAACACGTGCAGGTCCGCCAGCTTCCCCACCTCCAGCGACCCCAGATCCCCCGCCATCCCGATCGCATCCGCCCCATGGAGCGTCGCCGCGCGCAGCGCCTCGAAGGTCGTCATCCCGCCCGATCGGACCGCCGTACCCGACCATGAGCGTCGGCGTCACGAACAACTCGTTGTGCACCACTTCGTAGCGCTGTCCGTCGTCGGGCAGCGCGCTCAGCCTCTGCTGGCGCCCCTCCCGCGCCTCCTCTAGCTTCGGTGCATCAACGGCCGAGCCTCGTCCGTTCGAGTTCTCTCAGCCGGCGCCGGCGCCGCTTCAGGCGAATCCATGAGCAACGAGATCGCGCAGCGCCTCAACGTCGCGCTCGACGGTCGTTATCGCATCGAACGCGAACTCGGCACCGGCGGCATGGCCACCGTCTATCTGGCCGACGACCTCAAGCACGATCGCAAGGTCGCGCTCAAGGTGCTCAAGCCGGAGCTCGCCGCCGTGCTCGGCGCCGAACGGTTCGTCGTGGAGATCAAGACGACGGCGAGCCTGCAGCATCCGCACATCCTGCCGCTCTTCGACAGCGGCACGGCGGACGGGTTCCTGTTCTACGTCATGCCCTATATCCAGGGCGAGACGATCCGCGACAAGCTCAACCGCGAGACGCAGTTCGGCGTGGAGGAGGCGGTGCGGATCGCGCGCGAGGTGGCCGACGCGCTCGACTACGCGCACCGGCACGGCGTGATCCACCGCGACATCAAGCCCGAGAACCTGCTGTTGCACGACGGGCGCGCGATGGTGATGGACTTCGGCATCGCCCTGGCGGTGAGCGCCGCGGCGGGCGGACGGATGACGGAGACGGGCCTCTCGCTCGGCACGCCGCACTACATGAGCCCCGAGCAGGCCACGGCCGAGCGGGACCTGACGCCGCGCGCCGACGTGTACTCGCTGGCGAGCGTGCTGTACGAGATGCTGACCGGCAATCCGCCGCACGTGGGCGCGTCGGCGCAGCAGATCATCATGAAGATCATCACCGAGCCGGTGCAGCCCGTGACGGTGCACCGCAAGACGGTGCCGGCGCACGTGTCGGCCGCGTTGGCGCGCGCGCTGGAGAAGCTGCCGGCGGACCGGTTCGAGAGTGCGAAGGCGTTCGGCGACGCGCTCGCGACGGAAGGGTTCTCGTACGGCACCTCGGCGCAGACCGTCGCGATGCAGCAGGCGACGGGGGCCCGCGGCCGGTTCGGGGGTCGTCGCGAGACGCTGGCGGTGTGGGCGATCGCGGCCGTCGCGGTCGTCGCGGTCCTGGCCGCCGGTGCGGGCTGGCTGCGCCGTGCGCCGGAGGCGCCGTTCCGGCGGTTCGACCTCGACCTTGGCGCACTCACGCCGAATCCGACGACCGACGTCGTGGTCTCGCCCGATGGAACGATGATCGCCGTATCGGGAGAGCTCCGTGGCGAACTTGCCATCTACTTGCGCCACCTCGATGGCGATCCGGAGTTCCGCAAGGTGGAGGGTACGGAGCGGGGCCTTTCCCCATCGTTCTCTCCCGATAACAAATGGATCGTCTTCCGGAAGAACAGTGACCGCTCGCTGGTGAAGGTCGCGGTGGGCGGCGGCGGCGCGGTCACGCTCGTGCCGGGTGGCAAGTCCGATCCCTATTGGCCTCACTGGGGCACGGCGGACCACATCATCTTCGTCAGCCTCAGCGGCCATTTTCGCGTCGCTGCGACCGGCGGTGAACCGGTGCTGATGAAAGGGGTGCAGAGCCGAAGGATCTTCCTCTTGCCCGACGGCAGCGGCGTGCTGCACGCGGTGGGGAATGATGTCTACCTGTACGATTTCAAGGCCGACTCGTCGGTCGTGCTGATCCCCGGCGGCTCGGGGGCTGTGTACGTCCCCACGGGACACATCCTGTACAACGCCACCGATGGCGGGGTCTTCGCGGTCAAGTTCGATCTGGCGAAGCACCGTGTCGACGGGACGCCCGTGCGCATGTTGGAGCGGGTGGGAGGATCCAACAGCGTGCGCGGGTACTCGGTCTCCGCCACCGGCCTGCTGGTGCAGCATGATGCGGACGGGACCGGGAACGCAACGAGCAATCGGCTGGTCATCGTGGACCCGGGGAAGGGTGCCGATACGGTCCCGCTGCCGCCGGGACGGCGGTTGAAACCGCGCTTCTCGCGCGACGGCCGGTGGATCGCCATGGAGACGTCCTCGAACCGTGCCCTTGGAGAGACGGATATCTACACGCTCGACCTGGTGACGGGCACGTATACGCAACTCACGTTCGACGGGGACAATGACGAGGCGGTGTGGTCGCCCGATGGCAAGCGTATCCTCTTCGACAGGAGGTCCGGGGAACGTCCGGGGGAGGATCTGTACATCAAGCCGGCGGACAACAGCGGCGCCGAGCGACGCGTGACCAGCCTCGTCTCGACCGAGATCCAGGCCCAGGAGTGGATCGACGACAAGACGCTGCTGTTCGACGCCATCACGCCGGATCGCGGGATCGACGCGTTCACCGTCGGCGCGGATTCCGGGAGCACACCGGTCGCGTTCCTCCGGTCGCCGTTCAGCGAAAGGGCGCCGCATCTCGCTCCCGACGGGAAGATGGTCGTCTTCCTGTCGGATGAAGCCGGCGGCAGTCAGCTGTGGATGCGGGACTTCCCCGTGCCAGAGGGGAAATGGAACATCTCGCCTTCCGATTCACGGGCACCGCGCTGGTCTCCCGACGGCAAGTTCGTCTACTTCTGGCGGGGAGGGAGCCCGTTGGACACGCTCTTCCGCGCGCGCATCGAGCGCACGCCCTCGGTGGTCGTGAAGGCACCGGAGGTGGTGTTCGCGATGGATGCCGACGGCACGGACAACTGGGACCTCCACCCCGATGGACGGCGATTCATCGTCGCGGTCGCTGGTGGAGCTCAGGTGCCGACCGCCGCCAACGCGCGTCCGTCGCGGTACCTGATCCTGCTGAACTGGTTCGGTGAGCTGCGCCGGCTGACGGCGGAGAGAGCGAAGTGATGATGTGACGTGAGGGGCGGCGGCCTCCGCTACGGCCGGGCCGTCGGGTCCTCCCTCCACCACCACTGCGGCGGCAGCGGCTTCGCGCGCGGCCAGACCTCGTCGAGCGTGTTGCCGTCATAGAGCCGCCCATTCTTCATCACATACCGCACCGAATTCGAGTTCCGTATGTCGGTCAACGGATTCCGATCCAGCACCTGCAGATCCGCCAGCTTCCCCACCTCCAGCGACCCGAGATCCCCCGCCAGCCCGATCGCATCGGCCCCATGAAGTGTGGCAGCGCGCAGCGCCTCGAACGTCGTCATCCCGCCCGACTGCATCATCCACAACTCCCAGTGCACGCCGAGTCCCTGCAGCTCGCCATGCGATCCGAGCCCCACGCGCCCGCCGGCCCTCACGAACTTCGCCAGCGGCTCGGCGAGTCCCCTGTAGATGTACTGGTCGTCGCGGTTGAACGTGACCGAACGCCACGAGTCGAGCTCGTCGTGCGGCGTGAAGTGGCGGAGCTTCTTGTCCTGGTCGACGTCGTACTGCGTCAGGAAGTAGTCGCGCCCGATCGGACCGCCATAGCCCACCATCAGCGTCGGCGTGTACGTGATGCCGCTGGCCGCCTGCAACTGCACGACGTCCTTGAAGAGCGGGAAGATCGGCATCGCGTGCTCGAGGCCGGGATACCCGTCCTGCATGAGCGTCAGGTTCATCGAGAGGTTGGAGCCGCCCTCGGTGGTGGCGGTGAGCCCGAGCTCCTGCGCGGCCATGATCACCCACTGCCGCACCTTGCGGTCGCCGGCGAGGTACTGCTTGATCGTCTTCGTGTTGTAGTGATCGGAGTAGCGGCGCAGCACGTCGCGCGCCTCCTCGAGGCTCCGGATGTTGTCGGTCGCGAAGATGCCGGGGCCGGTGGAGAAGAGGCGCGGACTGATCAGCGCGCCGGTCTCGGCCAGATCGGTGTAGGTGAGGATGTCGGTCGCCGAGGTCTGCGGATCGCGCTGCGTGGTCACGCCGTAGGCGAGGTTGGCGAGCAGCTGCGACACCTGGTCGCGATGCACGCCCCAGCCGAACCAGTTGTGCGCGTGGATGTCCACGTAGCCCGGGATGATCGTCTTGCCGCTCACGTCTATCACGCGCGCGCCCGCCGGCACCCGCACCGAGCCGCGCGCGCCGACGGCGGCGATACGGTTGTCGGTGACGACGATGTCGCCGCTCTCGATCACCTGCTGGCCCTTCATGGTGACGATGCGCGCGCCGCGGAGGACGACCGTGCCCTTGGGGCGGTCCTTCATGGCGGTGATCGTCACGTCGAAGCGCGCGGCTTCGTACGCGGGTGCCGAGCGCCGCGTGCTGTCGCGCGCCGCACCACCGGCACCAGCCGCTCCACCGGCGCCGGCACCACCACCCGCCAGCGCGACCGAATCCGCACGCGACACGGAATCACGAATGGCGCGCTCGGCCGCGCGCACGTCGTACTGGAAGTAACTGCGCCCGATCGAATAGAAGGCCGTGCCGCCATCGGCCGACCACCCGATGAAGTCACCCCCCACTCGCGTGAGCCGAGCGGTCGGCACTCCGGCACCGGAGACCGCGACCGCTGGCGCCTGCCCCACCACCGGCGGCACCGTGATCAGGTAGACGTTC
>JAYTNC010000055.1:0-5572 GCA_043748515.1 Gemmatimonadota bacterium
GTGAAGTGGTTCAACGATGCGAAGGGCTTCGGGTTCATCACCCCGGACAACGGCACCAAGGATTGCTTCGTGCACTACAGCGCGATCCAGGGTTCCGGCTTCAAGTCGCTCGCAGAGGGCGACACCGTCGAGTTCGACATCGTGCAGGGAGCCAAGGGCCCCGCTGCTGAGAACGTCTCGAAGGTTTCGTAAGCCACGCCGGCACGATCGAAAGGCGCCCGGAGCTTCGGCTCCGGGCGCCTTTTGCTTTCGACCCGAACACCTTCGGTCCTGATCGGACCGGAGGTGTTCAGCGTTTCGTGGGCGACCGTGGTCGCCCACGCGGCTTGCGCACCACGGTCTCGATGGCGATCTCGAGTTGGCGGTCGACTTCTCCCTGGATCGATTCCATGTCCGCGTGAAATCGCAGGAATGGGCCGGCCTCGACGGTGCCGGAGGCAAGTCGTCGAGCTAGGGCGAACGCCACGCGGTGGGGAATGCCGAGTTGATCAGAGAGCTCCGCAGTCAGCAGAAGATCCGGAAGGAGCGAGACCGGGATTCGGCGATCGACTCCCTGGCGGCCTGAAATGGCTTCTGGCAGCTCGAGGCGTCCCAGAAGGTTGTCGAGTGCCTTTTTCTGCAGGCCGATCGCGGCTGCTGCGGTGCCCGTTGTCACAGCGCGCAAAATATCCTCTGAATTCAGAATATTTAAACATACGCGCGTAAGACGTTTGTTGCCAGCTAGTTCTGGAAATCATATCGCCTGCAATGGAGCGACGAACGGCGAGTCGCATCGAAGCAAGTCTGCTATGTCGCAAGAAAGCGCAAACCAATTCAATATAATAAAACTCTAATCTATTTTTAATAATGTAAAACGTTATATATCAACACATTACACACAACGCATAAATTCTGCCTGCATTAGCGCGCGAGCGCGACCGCTGCCTGCAGTTGAGCGCGCACGGCGGCCAACCCGGTGCCTCCTGGGAGCTCGCGGTGCGCTAGGGACGTCACAGGATCGAGCTCGATCAAAACGTCTGGAGTGAATGCCGAGTGAGCGGAGGAGAAGCTTTCGAACGGAAGCTCGGTCATCTCGATTCCCATTTCTTCTGCTTCGCGCACCAGTCGGCCGACAGCGCCGTGCGCTTCGCGGAAGGTCACCCGCTTGCGGACCAGGTAGTCGGCGAGGTCTGTCGCCATCATCGAACTCGTGACTGCGGAGCGCATCCGCGCACGGTCGAAGGTCAGCGTCGCGATCGAACCCGCGACAGCCGGCAACAGCAACGTGAGCGCGTCGACCGCGTCGAACAGCGAGCGCTTGTCTTCCTGAAGGTCCTTGTTGTAGCCGCTGGGCAACCCCTTCAGGGTCGCGAGCAACGCGGTGAGGTCTCCGAGCAACCGCGCCCCTGAGCCTCGTGCCAGCTCGAGCGCATCGGGGTTCCGCTTCTGCGGCATCATCGACGAACCGGTCGAGAAGGAGTCGCCGAATCGGACGAATCCGAACTCGCTCGACCCGAAGAGGATCAAGTCCTCCCCGATCCGGGAGAGGTGCGCGCCGACGAGCGAGAGTGCGAAAAGCGCTTCGGCCACGAAGTCGCGATCTCCGACGGCATCAATCGAGTTGGCCGAGATGGCGCGGAAGCCGAGCGACTCGCGAAGCTTCTCGCGAGGCACCGGGAAGGCGGATCCGGCGATGGCACCCGAACCGAGGGGAAGGACGGCCGCGGCCGCGCGGGCGGCAGCAAGGCGGGAGATGTCTCGCTCGAGCGGCCAGAAGTGCGAGAGCAGCCAGTGAGCGACCGAGACCGGCTGAGCCCGCTGGAGGTGCGTGTATGCAGGCATCACCGCCTCGACATGCCCTTCGGCCTGCACGACGAGCGCGCGCTGCACCTGCTTCAACAGGGCCGCGATCCGATCGCAGGCATCCATGGTCCAAAGTCGGGTGCCCGTGGCGACCTGGTCGTTCCGGCTGCGTCCGGTATGAAGACGGCCGGCCGGCTCGCCGGCCTCCTGATGCAGGAGACGATCGACGAAGGTGTGGACATCCTCGTCCGAGGCGATCGGAGCCTCGCCGGCCGCGATCCGGGCGGCCACGCGATCGAGGCCGGCGACGACGACCTCCGCCTCGGTGGCGCTGAGGACCCCGGCGTCGACGAGGCCGCGCGCCCAGGCCTGCGAGAGACGGATGTCGCATGGCCAGAGTCGAAGGTCCGTGGTGATCGAGCGATTCACGGCCTCGAGCTCGGGGGCCGGACCCCCGGCGAAACGGCCACCCCACAGCTTGTGTTCGGTCCCACTCATGGTCGAATCCTCGAGGTCACCGGAAGTCCCTGCGGGCGGGCGACGAGCGCCGGCACTTCGGGGAACAAATATCGCATAACTATGCGCAAGTTCTGGAGGCGAATCAGATCGCGCGCTTCCCCAGCGACGCGAGACGTCGCGCAATGCGCTCACGGGCCTGCTCGCTCCGACAGATCATCAGGATGGTGTCGTCGCCGGCGATCGTGCCGAGGATATCGGTGCTCGATTCCCGGTCGAGCGCGTGCGCGACCGTCTGGGCTCCGCCGCTCACCGTCTTGAGCACGATCATGTGGCCCACACTGTCGAGCCGCACGAGGAGTTGCGGCAGCAGCGCCGCCAGCGGAGCCCGCGAGCTCTCCTCGCTCGCATCGCTCACGACGTAGCGCAGCCCGTCGTCGGTCGGCACCCGCGCGATGCGCAGGTCGCGAAGGTCGCGCGACAAGGTGGACTGCGTCACGTCCCACCCCTGCTTGAGGAGCAGCTGCCGGAGCTCTTCCTGGCTCCCGATCTCCCGGGTGCCGATCAGCTCGAGTATCGCCTGCTGTCGATCGCGTTTGCTGGCCGTCACCGGAGGGTCTCCACGTGTGGCAGTCTAGCACTCCACTGACGCGGACGTAAGGAAGACGTTGACATGAACCAACAGCATGAGTATGCATTAATGGTGCATAAGATTCCGGTAGGAGTTCTCGGCGCGTCCGGCTACGCGGGGCGCGAGCTCTGCGCGCTCATCCAACGTCATGAAGGGCTGACGCTCGAGTTCGCGACGGCCAACTCGCAGCGCGGCGAAACGGCCGAGCTGCCGCGGGGGGGGCGCGTCACGTTCTCGGCGACCGACGACGTGCCGCTCGACAGTGCGGCGCTCGTCTTCTCCGCATTGCCACATGGGGCAAGCGCCGAGTGGGTCACGCGGGCACGTGCGGCGGGCGTGCGGGTCGTCGATCTCTCGGCCGACTTGCGCATCGGCAATGGAGCGAGCGAAGGGATCCCCTATGGACTGACCGAGCTTCGCCGTGACCAGGTGCGTGGCGCGGCGTGCGTGTCGAATCCCGGGTGTTACCCGACGTCGGCGCTGATCGCGTTGGCCCCGCTGTTCGAGCAGGGGTTGGTCGCGCCGGGCGCGGTCGTGAACATCAATGCGGCGAGCGGCGTATCGGGCGCGGGTCTCTCGCCGCGCGTCGACCTGCTGTTCGGTGAGGTGACGGAGAACTTCCGTGCGTACGGCGTGGGCAATGCGCACCGCCATCTTCGGGAGATGCGCGCGCTCGCGACCGAACTCGGAGCGGACGTCGACCTCCTCTTCACGCCGCACCTGCTGCCGATCGCGCGCGGCATCCTCTCCACGATCACGGTGCCGCTCGCGCGACCACTCGCCGACCTGCTCGCGCCCTGGCGCGCGCGCTACGCGGGAGAGCGCTTCATCGAAGTCGAGGACGGACTGCCGGAACTCCGACACGTGGCGCAGCGCAACGTCGTGCGGATCGCCGTGCGGTCCGTGGAGAACGTGCGGACTCCGACCATCCAGGTGTTCAGCGCGATCGACAACCTGATGAAGGGCGCGGCCGGCCAGGCGATACAGAACGCGAACCTGATGCTCGGTCTCCCGGAAGCGGCCGGGCTTCCGGCATGACGACGCAGCGTCGTCATTCCGACACGGCTCACGCGGCGGCGAAGCCGACCGCACGGCGGACGATCCACGTCGCCTCGCAGACCGGCGCGCCGGTGACGGTGCGCGTCGTGAAGATCGGCGGGCGCGCGCAGGGCGACCCCTCGCTCGTCACGCGCATCCGCGACGCCGTCGCGATACCGGGTGCGCGCATCGTGATCGTGCACGGCGGAGGCGACGAGGTCAGTGCGCTGCAGCGCCGGATGGGCGTCGAACCGACCTTCATGGGCGGCCGTCGAGTGACCGGGGCGGCCGATCTCGACGTCGTTCGCATGGTGCTCTCGGGCACGGTGAACAAGCGACTCGTCGCGCAACTCGTCACGGTCGGCGTGCGCGCGGTCGGCGTGAGCGGCGAGGATGGCGGACTGATCACGGCGCGGGTGACCGATGTCACCTTCGGACGCGTCGGCGGGGACGTCCTGACAGACGCCACGCTCGCCGCCGACCTGCTCAACAGCGGGTGGGTGCCCGTGATCTCGCCGCTCGCACGCGACCGCGAATCGCCGGATGGCGCCGGACTGAACGTGAACGGCGACGATGCCGCGGCTGCGATCGCGGCCTCACTCGGCGCCGACGAACTCGTGTTCGTCGCCGACGTGCCCGGCGTCCTCGACGAAGGGGCCGTGCTGGCCGGCATCGACTCGACCGCCATCGACCGCCTCACCGCGCGCGGAGTGGTGCAGGGCGGCATGCGCGCGAAGCTCGAGGCCGCGACCTTGGCGCTCCGCAACGGCGTGCGCCGCGTCCGCGTCGCCGGACTCGAAGGCATCACCGACGCTTCAGTCGGGACCGTCGTCTCCATGACCAACACCACCAGCCGGGAACATGCATGACCGTCGCCGCCAATCCGATCACCGACGCCCTGCTGGGGCTCTACCGGCGGGCCCCGATGGAACTGGTCCGTGCGGACGGCGTGCGGCTCTACGACGCCGACGGACATGAATGGCTCGACTTCGCAGCGGGCATCGCGGTGAACGCGCTCGGGTACAACGACACGGGCGTGAAGCAGGCGACGCTCGAGGCACTCGAGACGGGGCTCGTCCATGTGTCGAACCTGTTCCGCACGGAGCCGGGCGAACGTCTCGCCGACAAGCTCGTCGCCGCCTCGTTCGCCGATCGCGTCTTCTACTGCAACTCCGGGGCGGAGGCGAACGAGGGCGCGTTCAAGATGGCGCGCAAGTGGGGCAAGCTCGAGGGCGGCGTGGCGAAGCACGAGATCCTGTCGTTGCGCGGCGCGTTCCACGGCCGGCTCTTCGGCACCGTCGCGGCGACCGACCGGCCGCAGTACCGCAATCCGTTCCGCCCGCTCGCCGGCGGGATCCACATCCACGAGCGCGACATCAACGAACTCGCGCGCGTGATCAGCGACGAGCGCACCTGCGCGGTGATCCTCGAGCCGGTGCAGGGCGAGGGCGGCGTGCGCGTGCTCGACACGGGCTTCGTGCGTGAGCTCCGCGCGCTGACGACCGAGCGCAACGTGCTGCTGATCCTCGACGAGATCCAGTGCGGCTACGGGCGCACGGGCACCTTCTTCGCCTACGAGCAGTACGGCATCACGCCCGACCTGCTCACCCTCGCGAAGCCGATGGCGAACGGCCTGCCGATGGGCGCCGTGCTGCTCACGCAGCG
>JAYTNC010000056.1:0-3025 GCA_043748515.1 Gemmatimonadota bacterium
CGTGTTGCCGCGCGTGTAGCCCATCGGGACGGTGATCGCGGGGAAGCCCGTGAGCGGCGAGAAGAGCTGGCTGTTGTCGCCGTGCGGCGTGTTGAGATCGCCGATGAGCCGCGGGACGTTGCTCCACGTCGGGTAGACGAGTGCGTCGAGCTTCAGTGAATCCATGAGCGCCGTGACGGCGGCGCGGAGTCGGTCGCGCATCAGCGCGCGCGACGCGCACCCGGGCATCGAGTCGGGCGGCAACGTCAGCGCCTGCGCCGCCTGCAGCCGCACCTGCGCCAACGGGTGATACGCGCCGCTCCGCAGGATCTGGTCGATGGTGCGCACCGGCGCTCCCTCGCCGCGCGCGGCGAAGTACCCCTCGAGGTCGGCCTTGAAGCGATTGCAGCCGCCGCGCGCGATCGCGAGGATCGAATCCAGCTGCGGAACCATCGCCGAATCGATCACCGTTGCGCCGGCGGTGCGCATCGCGTCGAGCGCCTTGCCGAACACCTGCACGACTTCAGCATCGGTGGTCGGACGCTCGTACGCCTGCCGCAGCACGCCGATGCGCGCGCCGCGCAGTCCACCGGGCACGACGAATCGACGGTAGTCGGTCTCGCGGCGCCCGCGGCTCGCGGCCGTCACCGCATCGTCCGCGTCCTCGCCGGCGACCACTTGGAAGACCGCGACCGCATCGGCCACGGTGCGGGCCATCGGCCCCGCGATGTCGGCCTCGTTGTTGAGCGGCACCACGCCGGCGCGGGAGGTGAGCCCCATGGTGGACCGGATGCCGACGAGCGCGTTGTGCGCCGAGGGGCCGCGGATCGAGTTGCCGGTGTCGGAACCGAGCCCGACGGCGCCTTCGTTGGCTGCGACCGCCGCGGCCGTGCCGCCGCTCGAGCCGGCCGTCACGCGAGAGACGTCGTACGGGTTGCGCGAGTAGCCCGGCAGGATCGAGCTCACCGTCTCGTACGGCGAGAAGGCCCACTCGGCGAGGTTCGACTTGGCGAGCACGATCGCGCCGGCGGATCGGATGCGCGCGACCTGCGTCGCGTCGCGACGCGGGACCCAGCCCTTGAGCGCGAGCGAGCCGGCGGTGGTCTGCAGGTCGTGCGTCTCGAAGTTGTCCTTCACGATCGTCGGCACGCAGTGGAGCGGACCGAGCGCGCCACCGCGCGACTGCACCGCGTCGAGCGAGTCCGCGGTCGCGAGCGCGGCGGGATTCACCAGGATGAGCGCGTTGATCGCCGGCCCGCGCTTGTCGACGGCCTCGATGCGGTCGAGGTATCGCTGGACGAGCGAGCGGCAGGTGATCGTCCGGTCGCGGAGCGCGGCCTGGATCGCGGCGATGGTGGTCTCCTCGAGCGCGAAGGCGCCGCGCGGGCCGGTGCCTTGGGCGGAGAGCGGGGTCGCGACGGACGCGAGGAGCACCGGGAGCGCGAGGAACGCGACGGGTGCGAGAGGAGCGAGAGGTGCGCAGGCGGCCGCGGCGATGGCGGCGACGAAGAACTTCCGGAGAGCGGTCGGCATGGGGGAATCGTAGCGCTATCTTTCCCTGCGCACGAGACACCCAGCGGACCACACCGGACGGAGAGCGACGAGATGGCGGCGAAGAAGGCGGCGGCACGGGAGCGCGGTGGCTTCAAAGCCTCGCGGCACGGCACGGCGAAGTCCGCGGCCAAGGGTGCGGCCAATGGTGCGGCCAATGGTGAGTCGAAGGGCGCGAGCGCCTCGGGCAACAAGGCCGATCAGAAGAAGGCCGCCGAACAGCGCGAGTCGAAGAGCCACAAGGTCGGCACCAAGGCGCAGAGCAGCTTCCTGCGCGGCAAGAAGATCGACCCGCGCAAGATCGACGGCACCGAGACCGTCGTGCAGCTCGTCGACGGCGCCTTCCAGAGCTACAACTCCGGCCGCCTGCGCGAGGGGTGCCAGCTCTTCACCGAGCTCATGCTCGGGAAGAACGTGACCGTCGGCATGACGCTCACCGGCGCGCTCACGCCCGCCGGACTCGGCATGAGCACGATCATCCCGCTCATGGAGGCGGGCTTCGTCGACTGGATCATCTCGACCGGCGCGAATCTCTACCACGACACGCACTTCGGACTCGGCCTCTCGATGCACCGCGGCAATCCGACCGCGAACGACACCGTGCTGCGCGAGGAGGGCGTGGTCCGCATCTACGATGTCTTCTTCGATTACGACGTCCTCCTCAGCACCGATGCCTTCTTCCGGAAGATCATCCGCGCGCCCGAGTTCCAGCGCACCATGTCGAGCGCGGAGTTCCACAATCTCTGCGGCAAGTACCTCGTGGAACGCGAGAAGGCGCTCGGCATCCCGCAGAAGTCGCTGCTCGCGGCGGCGTATCGCTGTGGCGTGCCGATCTACACGAGCTCCCCGGGCGACTCGAGCATCGGCATGAACATCGCCGCGCTCGCGCTCGAGGGCGGGACCTGCCTCATCGATCCGAATCAGGACGTGAACGAGACCGCGAGCATCGTGCTGCATGCCAAGCGCAGCGGCGGCGAGAGCGCGATCCTCATCGCCGGTGGCGGTTCGCCCAAGAACTTCGCGCTGCAGACCGAGCCCCAGATTCAGGAAGTGCTCGGCATCGACGAACGCGGGCACGACTACTTCCTCCAGATGACCGACGCGCGCCCCGACACCGGCGGTCTCTCCGGTGCCACGCCGGCCGAAGCGGTGAGCTGGGGCAAGATCGACCCCGATCAGTTGCCGGGTACCGTCGTCGTCTATGCCGACAACACGCTCACGCTGCCGCTCCTCACGGCGTATGCGCTCAACAAGGTGCCGAAGCGGCCGCTCAAGCGGTTGATGGAACGCCGCGAGCAGATGATGCAGCGTCTGATCGACGAGTACCACGCGGCGAAGGACTTCCGCGATCGCCGGGCCGACGAGGCCGAGGCGGCAGTGGGGCAGGGTGGCGCCGAAGCCTGATGCGACGCCCGTGATCGCTGCGGGCGACGAGAAGCCGACGGCATACGCCTGGTATGCACTCGTGCTGCTCGCGGCGATCAACATCCTCAAC
>JAYTNC010000057.1:0-2532 GCA_043748515.1 Gemmatimonadota bacterium
GCACTGCTGCTGCTCGCGACGGGGCTCGGGGCGCAGCTGCCCGTGCCGGAGGGCGCCTCCGTGCTCGCGGAGGGGCGGTTCGAGGTGGTGCACTTCCCCTCGGAGGCGCGGCTGGCGCGGTCGCTCCTCACGGCGGCGGTGGCGAAGGATTCCTTTCCAGGATTGCCTCGCCTCACCGACACGGTGCGGATCCAGCTCGCACCTGACGAACGGACCTTCCGCGAGTGGGTGGGGAACGGGGCGCCGGACTGGGGCGGGGCGTTCGCCTTTCCCGGCGAGCGGCTGATCGTGATGCAGGGGCGGGACGCGGCGGGCAGCGCGGGCGACCCGCTGGTCACGCTTCGGCATGAACTCGCGCACCTCGCGCTCGACGAGGTCCTGCGCGGCCAGGTCCCGCGCTGGTTCGACGAGGGGTATGCCTCGTACGCCGCCGGGGAATGGGGGCGGCAGGAGGTCCTGATCACCTCCTTCGGACTCGTCTGGCGCGGCATCCCGACGCTCGCGGGCCTCGATTCGGGATTCTACGGCGGCTCCGGCAGGGCGGAGCGCTCATATGCGCTGGCGCACCGGGCCGTCGCCGAGCTCGCCTCGATCGACCGGGAGCGGGGGCTCGCCCTCTTCTTCGAGTACTGGGAGGCGCAGGGCACGTTCGAGCGCGCCCTCCGGTCGGCGTACGGCATGACGAGCGCCGACTTCGAGCGGCATTGGCGATCGCGGGTGAAGCGGCAGTACGGAGCGCTCGCGCTCGCGGCGGACCTGTCGGTGCTCTCCGTGTTCCTCGTCTTCCTCCTGGGCCCCCTTTGGTGGCAGCGGCGCAAGCGGTTCAATGCACGGCTTGAGCGCATGCGACAGGCCGACGCCGAACAGGAGGCCCGGGAACGGAACAGCGCCCTCGCTGCCTTGTTGGGTGAGGGCCCCCCAAGCTCTCCGGGCGGGGCTGACGGCGGTCAGGACCGCGTGGATTAAGGGTTCGTGAAGGCGGGCCGATTTTGGTTGACACATCTATAAGGTTGGTCTAGACTCCCTCCCCTATGACCAAGGCCTCTGTGTCTGCGGAATCGACGGGCTCGCGCCCGGCCCTCTGGTGGGGTCTGGCCGCGCTCACGTTGCTGCTCGGTTATGCGGATCTCTGGCGCGGCGGCGAGACGATCGCGCCGATCCTGCTCGTGGTCGGGTACTGCGTGCTGGTCCCGGTCGCGATCCTGAAGTGAGTCGACACCCCTCGGGACGGGGTGTCCCGCGGGGCGAATAGCTCAGCTGGTTAGAGCACCTGCCTTACACGCAGGGTGTCGGGGGTTCGAATCCCCCTTCGCCCATCTCAGGTGGCGCCGGACCGGTCGCGACGCCACGGGGTACGTAAGAACAACACTTGGAGGAGCTGACAGTGAAGGCTCGGAATCACGCCCGCACATTCGTCACCCTCGCGGCGCTCGTCGCCGCGTCAGGCATCGTGTCCGTGGAGGCGCAGCTTACACGGACGCCGCCCCGGCCCGACACTCCGCGCCTCATGGTGCAGGTGTTCGGCTCCGCCGATCGCGTCGCCGGCCCCCTCGCGTCCGACGATCTGCGTGAGCGCCTCATCCGTGCCTTCCCGTCGCGCATCCTCTGGGTGATCGACCGCAAGGACATCATCGCCGTGCTCGAGCAGTCGGGCTACGACACGACCGCCCAGCTCGCGCCGAGCGACGAGTCGCAGCTCGCGAAGGCGCAGCGCGCCGACGAGTACGTCCGCGGTCGCGTGACCCGCGCCGGCGACGTCTACACCGCCGAAGCGTGGATCGTGCTGACGCGCGACAATGCCCTCATGCAGCCGCTGCCGGCGAGCACCGGGAACCGCGCCGACCGCGCGGTTGCCGGCCTCGTGAAGTCGATCCAGGAGGCGCGCAGCCAGATGGACAACGAGAAGGCGTGCATGACCTTCGCGCGCGCCGAGAAGTACACCGAGGCCGTCGCGGCGGCCGACGCGGCGATCGCCGAGTACCCGCGGGCGACGCTCGTCCGCTACTGCAAGATGAACGTGCTCTCGCGCCAGAAGGCGTCCGACTCGGTGATGCTCGCGTCGGCGAACGAGATCCTCACGATCGACGCGAACTCGAAGGCCGCGCTCGCCGTGGCCGCCGACGCGCAGCAGAAGCTCGGCAACATCGAGGAGTCGAACAACCTGCTCGTTCGCCTCCTCGCCACGAACCCGCAGGACGCGGGGCTCGCGCAGAAGGTCGTCGACGCGCTTGCGGCCAGCCGCAAGTGGGACGTCGCCAAGCAGGTCGTGCTCGAGGCCGTGGCCAACAATCCCGGCGACATGGACCTGATCGGCCTCCAGTTCCGCATCCTCGCGGCCGCCGGCGACTACAAGCCGGCGATCAGGACGGGTGAGGAGATGGCGACGATGGACACGTCGCTCGTCAACGCGGTCTACTACAACCGCATGGTCGCGCTCTACGCGGCCGACAGCCAGCCGCAGAAGGCGGCCGAGGCGGCCGCCCGCGCCACGCAGAAGTTCCCGAACGACGCCGACCTCTGGCAGCTCTACGC
>JAYTNC010000058.1:0-2438 GCA_043748515.1 Gemmatimonadota bacterium
GCGGCCGCATCCACCGGCTCGTCGAGCTGCCGGCCGATCACCGCGTCGACGAAGCCGAGGATCGCCGCCTTGCTGCGGAAGTTCTCGGTGAGCGGCACGACGGTGCCGATGCCGGAGCCCGGAACGAAGCGATCGGCCATCCCGTTCCACACCGTGACGTCGGCGCGCCGGAAGCGATAGATGCTCTGCTTCGGATCGCCGACGAGGATCAGACGCGACGGCTCGGGGTCGTTCCCGCCGGCGAGTCCGCCCAGTCGCTCGGCGATGTCGCGCTGGATCGGATCGACGTCCTGGAACTCGTCGACGACGAGCAGCCGGATGCGACGCTGCACCGCATGGCGCACGTCGTCCTTCGTGAGCAGGTCGCGCGTCGCGACGATCATGCGGTCGAAGTCGAGCTCGCCGCGCGCATCGAGGTGCGCGGCGTGCTCCGCGTTCACGCGGCGCGCGAGCGTGAGCAGCGCCGCCTCGTGTGGCCGCAGCGCGTCGGCGTTGGCCGCCCAGCGCGCCAGCCGTCCGGTGTCCTCTGCGCAGGTGAGCACCCATTCCGTGATCTGCTTGAGCCGGCGCCCGCCGAGCAGTTCCTTGAATCCGTCCACGTCGCCCCGCTCGAGCGCCTCGTGCAGCACCTCGCGCGCGCGGTCGGCCCGGAGCATCGCGGCCTCGCCGTCGGTGAGCGTACGGCGGCCGGGGCGCGTGCCGGCGCGCAAGGCGAAGTCGCGCAGCAGGTCGCCGCAGAACCCGTGGATCGTGCCGATGCGCGCCGCATCGACCTCGGCGGCGAGATCGCGCCGGCCCGCCGCGCGGAGCGCCGCGCGCAGCTTCCGCTTGAGGTCGGCCGCCGCTTGGTTGGTGAAGGTGATCGCGGCGATCTGCTCGAACGACAGCGGCGCCGCCGGCGGCGTGATCGGACCGCCGTCGGCGAGCACCCGCACGCCGAGTTGGTGACAGAGCGCCTGCACGACGGTGGTCGTCTTTCCGGACCCGGCGCCGGCATCGACGAGCAGATGTCCCGGCGTCTCGACGACGCGACGCTGCGCGGGCCTGAGTGGCGGCGTCATCGGACGTCCCTCGGTCCGCCCGGGATCCGGCAGATGTCGCGCGCGGGACAGTAGGGCGAGCAGCCGGCGCTCGGTGTCGGTGCCGCGGGCAGTTCGCCGCGACGCAGCTGCGCGATCTTCGCTCCTGCGGCCGCGAGCGCATCAGTCAACTTCTGCTCGGCCTCCGGCGCATCGAGCGTCTCGCCCTTCCTCACCGGCACGAGCGAGAGCTGGTGCACCGGCTTCGGGCCGCGGATCGACCGGTATTCCATGCGCGCGACCTGATCCTCTGGACGCGCGGCGCGAAGCGCGGCCGAATAGAGCGGCACCTGCAGCACGATGCCGTCGGCCCAGGCGGCGGTCTTCCCCTTCCCCGGCGTGGAGTAGATCGTGCTCTTGTAGTCGATCGCCGCGACATAGCGTGCGGCATCAGGGATGCTCGCGTGCTCGCCCTCGATGCCGCGATCGACGCGATCGACCTTGCCGCGCAGCAGGAACGAGACGCCGCCACCCTCCAGGCGCACCTTGTCGAAGGCGAACTCGCCCTCGACCGCGCCGGTGCGGATGTTCTTCGATGCGTTCGTGTTCGGCTTCCAGGAGTCCTCGTTCCACTTGATCTCGAACGCGAGGTAGAGCTTGAGCTCGGCCGCGATCTCGTCGCGCGCAGTGCTGCGGATCGCGACGGGACCGAGCCAGGCACCGCTCTTCTCCGCCACCGTCCACGCCGCGTCGAGCGACGCCATCAGCAGCTTCTCCGCACGGGCGGCGTCGGCCGTGCGCAGGAAGACCGGCGAGCCGAACTCGGCGCCGGCCTCCTTGAAGAACAGGTCGAGCGCCTCGTGCACGATCGTGCCGCGCGTCGTCGGCTCCATGAGGTCGTCGGCGTCGGCGCGGGTCTCGAGCCGGAGCTGCCGCGCGGCGAACCAGTGCCAGCGGCACTTCGCCGCCTCCTCGAGTTGCGTCGCCGACCATTCGTACGACTCGCCGTAGCGTTGTGCGAGGTCGGCCACGAGCGCCGGGTCCTCGAGCTCGCCGTTCCACGGATTCGGCTCGAGCGTGCGCGCGCGTTCCCGCCCGGCCGCCTCGCGCGCGAGTGCGAGCGCCTCCGGCGACGTCACCACCGGGTAGCCCGGCACGAGCTGCTCGTGCGTCGCGATCACCGTGAGCGTGCCGCTCGCGCGCAACGCATTGTCATGATCAGCATCCTCCGCGAGTCCCTCGCGCCGCGCGAGCACCGCGACCGCCTCGTCCACGTACGTCGAGCGTGCGACCTCGCGACCTTCGGCATCCATCGCCGGCCAGCTCAGCGTGATCGTCTCGCGCGCGCCGGCGCAGAGCACGCGGAAGAGTTCGCGCTCGCGCACCCGCCAGGCGTCCACCGGGTCGAGGGCGAGTCCC
>JAYTNC010000059.1:0-6214 GCA_043748515.1 Gemmatimonadota bacterium
ATGCGACCGGCCTCCGCCTGTTGTGGCACGGTGAGCGGCCACCACATGACGAGCGTGTGATGTGTCCGGGGCGACCAGTGTCCTGACGATCAACGGTGGATCCTCGAGCATCCGTTTCGCGGTGTACGACGCGGGCAACGGGTTGCGTCGTCGGCTGAACGGAAAGATCGACCGCATCGGAGTGCGGGGCACGAGCATCAGCGTCCCGGATTCGTCGGTCGGGCGGGCGCTCGTGCGCAACGGCGGCGCCGCCGACCAGCGGACGGCGGTTGACGCGTTGCTGGACTGGTTCGCACAAGAGCCCGTCGCCGCGTCGGTCGCGGCCGTGGGGCATCGCGTGGTGCATGGCGCGCGGCACACCGAGCCGGCGCGGATCACGCCGGGACTGCTGCGTGAGCTTCGGCGCATCACGCCCTACGCGCCCGTGCATCTGCCGCGCGAGATCGGCCTCATCGACGCATTCCGAAAGCGGTACCCGCGGCTACCCCAAGTGGCGTGCTTCGACACCGCCTTTCATCGCACCATGCCCCGCGTCGCCAAGTTGCTTCCCATCCCGCGGCGCTACGCGGCGAAGGGAGTGGAGCGCTACGGCTTTCACGGATTGTCCTACTCGTACGTGATGGAAGAACTCGGCCGCCTCGATCCCGCGGCCGCGCAGGGTCGGGTCATCGTTGCCCACCTCGGCAACGGCGCGAGCCTCGCCGCTGTGCAGCACGGCAAGTGCATCGATACGAGCATGGGCTTCACGCCCGCCGCAGGACTGGTGATGAGCACCAGGACGGGTGATCTGGACCCGGGCATCGCCTACTACCTCGCACGCACGGAGCGCATGAGCGCCGCACGCTTCCAGCGGATGATCAACCTGGAATCCGGGCTGCTGGGCGTGTCGGGGACCACTTCGGACATGCAAGACCTGTTGGCGCTGGAAGCCAGTGATGCGCGAGCGGCGGACGCCGTGGCGCTGTTCTGTTATCAGGCGAGAAGGGGGATCGGCTCCTTCGCCGCCGCACTCGGTGGACTCGAGACCCTCGTATTCACTGGTGGGATCGGCGAGAACGCTCCGACCGTCCGCCGGCGGATCTGTGAAGGTCTCGACTTCCTCGGCATCGTCCTGGCCGACGCGCGCAACACGAGGAACGCCGCGCGGATCTCCACCCCCTCGAGTCGTGTCACGGTGCGCGTGATTCCCACGGACGAGCAGCTGACGATCGCGCGGTCCGTCGTCCGGGTCCTCGGACTCGGCGCCCCGCAGGAGGGCTGACCCATGCACGCTCCCACGCTTGCGCCGGAGATGCTCCAGCGGATCGATGCCTACTGGCGCGCCGCCAACTACCTGTCGGTGGGTCAGATATTCCTGTACGACAACCCACTGCTGAAGCGGCCGCTGATGCTCGCCGACGTCAAGCACATGCTGCTGGGACACTGGGGCACGACGCCGGGACAGAACTTCATCTACGTGCACCTGAATCGGATCATCAAGAAATACGATATCGACATGATCTACATCTCAGGTCCCGGGCACGGCGGCCCGACCGTGGTCGCGAACACGTACCTCGAAGGCACGTATAGCGAAGTCTACCCCGACATCAGCCGCGACGAGGAAGGGCTCCAGAAGCTCTTCCGACAGTTCTCGTTCCCTGGTGGGATCCCCAGTCACGCGTCACCGGAGACGCCCGGCTCCATCCATGAGGGCGGCGAACTCGGGTACTCACTCAGCCATGCGTTCGGGGCGGTCCTCGACAATCCCGAACTGATCGTGACGTGCGTCGTCGGAGATGGAGAAGCGGAAACGGGCCCGCTGGCCACGGCTTGGCACTCGAACAAGTTCCTTGACCCGGCGACCGACGGTGCGGTGCTGCCGATCCTGCACCTGAACGGCTACAAGATCGCGAACCCGACCATACTCGCCCGCATCTCGCGGACCGAACTCGACGACCTGCTCCGCGGGTACGGCTGGACCCCGTACTACGTCGAAGGGCACGAGCCGGACAAGATGCACGAGGCGATGGCGTCGACGCTCGATACGGTGGTTGAGGAGATACGGAGCATCCAGGAACGCGCGCGCGCCGATGGCACACGCGCCCGTCCCCGGTGGCCGATGATAGTCTTGCAGTCCCCCAAGGGCTGGACCGGCCCGACCGTGGTCGACGACAAGCAGGTGGAGGGCACGTTCCGCTCGCATCAGGTCCCTCTTCATCCGGCGACGCATCCCGAGCACCTCAAGCTGCTCGAGAGCTGGCTCCTGAGCTATCGGCCAGCGGAACTCTTCGATACGCAGGGGCGCCTGCGACCGGAACTGGCCGAGCTCGCTCCCACAGGGACTCGGCGCATGGGTTCGAATCCACACGCCAACGGCGGTCTCCTGCTCAAGGACCTGCACCTGCCGGAGTTCGGCGCGTATGCGGTGGACGTATCCGCGCCCGGCGTGCCCGGGATCGGCGACACGCGTGTGCTCGGCCCGTTCCTTCGGGACGTGGCCGAGCACAACAGCGCACAACGGAACTTCCGGGTCTTCGGGCCAGACGAGACGATCTCCAACGGGCTGGAGGCACTCTTCGAAGTGACCGACCGTCAATGGGCGGCGACGACGCTTCCGACCGACGACTTCCTGGCTCCGACCGGACGGGTGCTCGAGATGTTGAGCGAGCACCAGTGCGAAGGTTGGCTCGAAGGCTATCTCCTCACCGGGCGCCATGGGCTCTTCAACTGCTACGAAGCGTTCATCCACGTCGTCGACTCGATGTTCAACCAGCACGCCAAGTGGCTCAAGGTCACGTCGCACCTCCCGTGGCGGAAGCCGATCGCGTCACTGAACTACCTGTTGTCGTCGCATGTCTGGCGCCAGGACCACAACGGCTTCACCCATCAGGATCCGGGGTTTCTCGACGTCGTGCTGAACAAGAAGGCGGAGATCGTACGGATCTATCTTCCGCCGGAGGCGAACTGCCTGCTGTCGGTGATGGATCACTGCCTGCGCAGCCGGCACTACGTCAACGTCGTCGTCGCGGGCAAGCATCCGTCGCCGCAGTGGCTGTCGTTGGATGCGGCCGTGAGTCACTGCGCGGACGGGATCGGCGTCTGGCATTGGGCCAGCAGCGACGAGGATCTCGCGCCCGATGTGGTCATGGCGTGCTGTGGCGACGTACCGACGCTCGAGACGCTGGCCGCCGTCAGCATCCTGCGGCACTACCTCCCGGAGCTCCGCATTCGGGTGGTGAATGTCATCGACCTCATGAAGCTCCAGACGCCGCGGCAGCATCCGCACGGGCTGACCGATCCGGCGTTCGATGCGATCTTCACCACCGACAAGCCGATCGTGTTCGCGTTCCACGGGTATCCGTGGTCGATCCACCGGCTGACGTACCAGCGGAGCAACCACGGGAACCTGCACGTGCACGGCTACAACGAGGAAGGCACCATCACGACGGCGTTCGACATGACCGTGCTGAACGATCTGGATCGGTACCACTTGGTGATGGACGTGATCGAGCGCTGCCCGCAGGTCGGCGATCGGGGAACGGCATTGACGCAACTGTTGCGCGACAAGCTCGTCGAGCACAAGAAGTACATCAACGCGAATGGGCAGGACCTTCCCGAAGTGCGCAATTGGCGTTGGGGTCAGTCCGGCGCCCTGAGCAAGGCGGCAATGTGAACGCGTCGCTACCGCTGATCGGCCTCGTGCGACACGGCGACACCGCATGGACGTTGACTGAGCAGCACACCGGCCGCACCGATCTCCCGTTGATCGAGCAAGGAGAGCGCCAGGCGCGCGAGCTCGCGAGTCTCCTCCGTCCCTTCCGGTTCGACCGGACACTCACGAGCCCGTTGCAGCGCGCTCGGCGCACCGCCGAACTCGCGATGCCGGGCGCTTCGATCGAGGCCGATGAGGACCTCATGGAGTGGGACTACGGCGACTACGAGGGCCGACGCACGGAGGATATCGAAGTCGAGCAACCCGGGTGGCGCCTCCTGCGCGATGGCTCTCCCGGCGGCGAGACGCTCGACGCCGTGAGTGCTCGTGCGGATCGCGTCGTGGACCGCATTCGCGACGGTGGTGGCAATGTGCTCGTCTTCGGGCATCGGGAGATCCTGCGCATCCTCGCGGTGCGCTGGATCGGATTGGCGCCGAGTGCCGGCCGCAGCCTGCTCCTCGCGACAGCGTCCGTGAGCGTGCTTGGATACGATCACGACCTGACCGAGCCGGTCGTGCACTCCTGGAACATTCGTCCCACCAATCGCCCTCCCACGTCGACATGACCGCACACGACCACACCGGCGAGGCGCCAGCGGGCGTCGTGCCGCGACATGCACCGAACGCTCGCGCGTGCGAGCCCACTCAGGATACAGAATGAGAACAAGCGTCATCAAAGTCCCCGACATGCTCGCGGTCTTGACCGTGGACGACGTCGAACGACGGTTCGGCGAAGTGCCGGGAGTAGCGAGCGCGACGGTGAACTTCGCTGCAGGGCAGGTCACCGTGCGCTATGACGAGACGCTGCTCAAGCCGAGTGACATCCGGGTGATCGCGCATCAACGCGACGAAGGATCCACGGAGGACTCCGGTCCCACGGGCGGGGATGCGTCCGCGGCTAACAAGGATCCTGCGGCACCCATCGCCTCTGGAGCAAAGCCAGCAACACCCGTCGCTTCTGGAGCGAAGCCTGCGGCACCCGTCGCCACTGGAGCGAAGCCTGCAGCACCGGCTACTCCACCGTCGGCGCCGGCGTCGCCTCCCCCTAGTGCCGAAGCTCACGCGGGGAAGCACGCCGCGATGCCAGGCGCGGCTGCCCCCGCTGACCACGCGAGTGGCAAGGCGACGGCAGACGTGCCGAGCGCGCCCCCCGACAAATGACGGCCGGAGGAGGTGCGCTCGTTCGAGTTCTCCAACCGATCGATGCGCTGAGCGAGGCGGTCCGATGAAGACCAGCGTGATCGCGGTGCCAGACCTGCTCTCGGTCCTGACCGTGGACGAAGTGGAAGCGCGAATCACCAACGTGCCCGGCGTCGACAGCGCGACCGTCAACTACGCAGCGCGGAACGCCACCGTGCGCTACGATGAGACGCGACTCGACATCGCGGACATCAAGGTGCTCGCGCACCAACGCGTGACGCACTCCGCCGTCGCGCCCGAACCGATGTCGGCGGACAACGCCAAAGCCCCGGTGGGGGAGCCACTCCCGCCCGCCTCCGACCCTGCGCCCGACGCGGCGGCCGACCACGCGGTGGGGACGGGCACGTCCCACGCCGCAGCAGCTGGCGAGGCCTCGCCGCCGAGTACCATGGCGGCGGAGATGGGCCACAGCGGGACGGATCTGGCCGCAATGGTGCGCGACATGCGCAATCGCTTCTTCATCTGTCTGATCTTCACCATCCCCATCTTCCTCTACGCGCCGATGGGGGGCCTCTTCAAGGCGCCGGCACCTCCGTTCGGACTCGAGCTCGACCTGTGGTTGTTCTTCCTCGCGAGCGCCGCGATCCTGTATCCCAGCTGGACATTCGTCGTGTCCGCTTGGCGCGCCCTGCGCAGAGGCTCGCTGAACATGGCGGTGCTGGTCCTCCTGAGCGTCGGTACCGGATATCTCTTCAGCGTCGGCAGCACCTTCTTCTTCGAAGGCGGAGGGCAGTTCTTCGAGGCGGTGGCCGTGCTGTTGGTGTTCATCCTGCTCGGCCATTGGCTGGAGATGCGAGCCCGCGCTGGGGCGTCGTCGGCGATCAAGTCGCTCATGGATCTGGCGCCAGCGATGGCGTCGGTCATTCGCGACGGCAAGGAGGTCGAAGTCCCGACCGCCGAGGTGCTGGCGGGTGAGATCGTGGTGATCCGGCCGGGGAACAAGATCCCGGTGGACGGCGTGGTGGAGACCGGCACCTCGCTCGTCGACGAGTCCATGATCACGGGCGAGTCGATGCCGGTGAAGAAGGAGCCGGGAGCCACGGTGATCGGCGCGACGATCAACACGAGTGGCAGCTTTCAGTACCGGGCGACGAAAGTCGGCGCCGAGTCGGCGTTGGCGCAGATCGTCAAGCTGGTGCAGGAGGCGCAGAACTCCAAAGCTCCAGCGCAACTCCTGGCGGACAGGGCCGCGCAATGGTTGGTCATCGCGGCGATCGTCATCGGACTGGTCACGTTCGCCGTCTGGTTCTGGTTGATCGGACAGACGCTGCTGCTCGCGACGACGCTGACCATCACGGTCTTCGTCATCGCCTGTCCCGACGC